>NZ_JAUSTY010000014.1 GCF_030813115.1 Bacillus horti
CAAGCTAAAACGACTTCTGATGGAGTCGTTTTTTTGTTGGACAGAAACCTCTAGGGGTGGATCCTAGGGACTTTTTTATGGAGAAAACGTCCACTCTCGTCATTCGCTGAAAGAGTATCCGGAACCTGAATCGCAGCCAACTCGGAGAAGGGCATCCATGATTAGAGGAAGGTTCCGATGCCGACCTCGAAGCGTGGACAGGAGAAGTGTCGCTCGGTGCGGGAGGACGTTGCCGGGGAAACCAAACGACTTCAATTGAGAAGTCGTTTTTTAATTGAGAAGTCTTTTTTTATTTGGTCTCTTAGGAGTTTATCCTAGGGGCTTTTTTTATTAGGAAAACGTCTCCTCTCATCATTGGCTGAGTGGGAAAAGGAATTTTGGATTTCATCATAGAATATTATTTCTAAGTAAACAAAAAGGTGAACAAAGATAGAATACTAAACCGAAAGAAAAAAGATCGAAAGTGGAAAAGGAGGAGAAAATGCAAGGGGAGATTTCGCAGGTGAACGGTGTGTTACTCTGGCATCTTGGACAAGGTCAGGGTATCCCAATTGTGCTTATTCATGGTGGTCCAGGTGCATATGATTATTTAGCGCCAGTGGCTGACTTATTGGATAAAAGTCGTTTTCAAGTTATTCGATACGAACAAAGAGGAAGCTGGAGATCTGAGAAAAAGGGTCCTTATGATATTGCGACTTTTATAGAAGATTTAGAGCAATTAAGGATTTATTTAGGTCTTAAGAAATGGATTGTATGTGGACATTCTTGGGGTGCCTCATTAGCGTTAGCTTATTCCACCAAATATTATACGAGTGTTAAAGCACTAATTTATATATCGGGTACGGGAGTTAATCCCGCTTGGCATGCGGACTATCGTGTAAACAGACTCAATAGAATGAGCCCAGCTGACAGAGAAGAATATATTCATTTACGTTCCATCCTAGAAACATTGGAAGGAGCAGAAGGGGAACATACAAAAGATCGATTACGTGAACTGAGTATAAGAGCTGATTTATTTAATCAAGAAAATTTTGATAAACTTCCTCGTACTGATGGACAGTTTGTAAATAATAAAGTGAATCAAGAAATTGGTTCTGAATGTACTGAGTACTTTTTAAATGAGGAATTTCTTAAAGCCATTTCAACTCATAGTTTCCCATCTCTTTTTGTTCATGGAGGGACAGACCCACGCCCATATCAATACGTTTATGAGCTTGCTTCCAATATGAAAAACAGCGAATTTGTAGTGATTCCTAACGCTGGACATTATCCTTGGCTTGATCATCCAGTTGCTTTAGGGGAGCAGATTAACGAGTTTTTAGCTAAGAAAGTTTTGAGTGAACGATAATTTTCTATAATTTACTCTCCATTGTGGGGAGAATGTTGTCGAACAGCCATTGTCCATACATGTCTCTTCACAGTATGAAAGGGTGTAAAGCAGGCATTAAGTAATGACTGACTTTGAATTTTACTATATTATAGGCAATAGATTGTGGTACTAATGATGTGTAGTTTACAAAGAAGAGGTCCACATTATTGGTTAGGAGAAAACAAATTTATGCAGTCACCATATACATCACAATACACATCATACATCAAATAGATGGGATCTGAGGAGAGTATAATCATGAATGCTAGGCGCTTTTTGGGGAGAATAGGTCTATTTTTAGTGATCTATTTAGTTTTACTTTTTTATGTTGGAATACATGGTTGGTGGTATTTAAACGCACTTATCGAAGGCTTTAATGGGTTTCCATCGGTGATCTATTGGATTGTTTTTTCATTTATAGGACTTGCTTACCTTATAGCCATGCTTGGAAGAAAGGCGCTCCCTTATTCCCTTAGTCCTTTTTTTAAATACACCGGTGCACTTTGGTTAGCAGCGTTTCAATACAGTGTAATTTTACTTCCTATAGCAGACATAATGGTGGGTATACTCTCTCTTTTTTCTGCTCCACTACAGACTTCTGTTATTATATTAGGCACTATTGTGGTTATTGTCCTAACAAGCATCTTAATATTAGGGTCATGGAATGCTTGGAATCCAAAAATCCGTAAAGTTGAGATTACCGTACCAAAATCGGGAGGAAATATTGAATCTTTAAAAATAGCTGTAGCTTCTGATCTACACTTGGGAGTTATCGTAGGAAATAAGCATATCAAGCGTTTACTGAAGACCATTGAAATCATAAAGCCGGATTTAGTTCTACTTCCTGGGGACGTACTTGATGATGAGCTTAAACCATTTATCCATAAAAAAATGGCGGACACTCTACAGCATTTAAGAGCTCCATTAGGTGTATATGCGGTATTAGGAAACCATGAATATATTGGAGGCAATTCAAAAGAATATATATCTATAATGAAAGAAATCGATATTCAGGTTTTGACAGATGAAACGATTCTTATAGAGGATTCTTTCTATATTATAGGAAGAAAAGATCGTGCTGTGAAATCATTTGGTTTTAATCAAAGGGTCGAACTGTCAGAGCTTATCTCTACTCTTGATCAAAAAAAGCCCATCCTCTTGATGGATCATCAGCCCACGGATTTAAAGGAGCCTTCCGAGTTAGGGATTGATGTTATGCTTTCTGGGCATACTCATCGGGGTCAATTAGCTCCAAACCATTGGATTACACAAAGAATGTTTGAACTCGATTATGGCTACCTGCAAAAGGAATCTATGCATGCCATCGTGTCCTCAGGTTTTGGAACATGGGGACCGCCTGTAAGGATTGGAAGTCGCTCTGAAGTCGTGGAGCTAACGATACATTTTAATGGTACTAATTAATGTGTCCCCAATGGTGACACAACGTTAAAGAGAAAAAGTAAATAAATTAGCTCGTAGATTGATTTAAAATTGGATTTGAAAACATTTATTTTCAGACTATTTATAGCAAAACACGAACATTAAATGTTAAAAAACGAATGTTGAGTTAAACTAGCTTAATATTGTTCGGAAATTGTTGACGAGATAAAGTGTCTTTTGTTACACTAATCATGTACTTATGGTAAGGTTTTTTAACAATCGAATAGCCTCGTATAAAGTCGGGAATATGGCCCGAAAGTTTCTACCTAAAGACCGTAAAATCTTTAGACTACGGGGGAAAGAGAATCTAGGGTTCCACATTTTTCTGCAATGCGATTATCTCGCTGAAAACTGGTCGGTCCGAGCGATTCTAATAGGCTTGCTTAGATTAAAAGAAATGCTAAGAAAGAATGCAAATTCATTCTAGAGGATTTATTTAGTAAATTCCTCTGCGTTTTCTTTTAGTTTAAACAATTGCTGTCTATTACACCGAAGGGACAAAAACCCAGGCGGGTAGGTTTCTCTCATGCTTTAGAAATCTACCCGCCTTTTTTTAATGTGTTAAAGAAGAAAAAGCTTGTTTAGCAGTAAGGAGTAAGCAAGAAGCTGATAAGGGAGGAAGACAATGAAGAACTCAGTAGGTGTGATCATGGGAAGCACATCAGATTGGGAAACGATGAAGGAGGCTTGCCTTATTCTTGAGGAGTTAGAAATTCCGTATGAAAAGAAAGTGGTATCTGCCCATCGTACACCAGACGAAATGTTTGTATACGCTGAAACAGCGATTGAACGTGGAATAGAAGTCATCATTGCTGGAGCGGGGGGAGCTGCTCATCTTCCAGGAATGGTTGCCTCGAAAACCGAGCTTCCTGTTATCGGAGTTCCCGTTAAATCATCTACACTAAACGGAATGGATTCACTACTGTCTATTGTCCAAATGCCTGGTGGAGTACCGGTAGCCACTGTTTCCATCGGCAAAGCTGGGGCGATCAATAGTGCTCTTCTTGCAGCTGAAATTTTGGGTATTAAATATCCACAGATTCAAAAGAAACTGAAGGAGAGAAGGGATCAGATTAAGCAGAGAGTTATAGCAGAATCCGATCTTGATGCAGAATGATGAGTCATAAGTCTATTCTTCCTCCAGCCACTATTGGAATTTTGGGAGGCGGTCAGCTTGGCCGCATGATAGCGAATGAAGCAAGAGAAATTGGGTATCGGATCATTACTCTAGACCCTACACCAGATAGTCCTTGTGGCCAGCTTGCTGATGAACAAATTTTAGGGGCATTTGATGATCTTGCTGCTGCCCAACAGCTAGCGCAAAAAGCAGATGTTATAACGTATGAATTTGAGAATATAAGTCCAGAAATAGCCAAAGAGCTAGAGCAACACAGTCATCTTCCTCAAGGCTATCAATTGCTATACACAACACAAAATAGAGTAAGGGAAAAAAGAGCAATAGAAGCTGCTGGAGTCAAGGTTGCTCCATATGCTGTCATTGAATCCTATACAGATTTAGTTCAAGCAACGAACAAGCTAGGCTATCCTTGTGTGCTGAAAACTACAGAAGGCGGATATGACGGTAAAGGGCAGCTTGTTTTGCATTCTGCTGAGGATTTGGAACTTGCCAAGCAGCTGTTAAAGGAAGCTCAAATGACCCTTATTCTAGAAGCCTTTGTCCCTTACGTTAAAGAAATTTCAGTAATTGTGGCTAGAAACGGACGTGGGGATGTTCAAACATTTCCAGTGGCTGAGAACATTCACCAAGAGAATATCCTGCATGTTTCCATCGCTCCTGCTCGAATCACGCTAGATTACCAAGATCAAGCAAGACAGTTAGCATTACAGCTTGCTCAGCATGTTGAGCTTGTGGGACTATTGGCCATTGAGATGTTTGTTCTAGAGAACGGAGAAATCTACGTCAACGAGCTAGCACCTAGACCGCATAATTCAGGACATTATACGCAGCAGGGCTGCTATACAAGTCAGTTTGAGCAGCATGTTCGTGCTGTATGTAATCTTCCTTTAGGGTCTACTGAACTTTTACATCCTACGGTGATGGTGAACATTCTAGGTGAGCATGTCGAGCCTGTAAGGGAGAAAATGGCTCATTTTGATCCAGCTATTAAGACGCATTTTTATGGTAAAAAAGAGGCTAAAGTAAAGCGTAAAATGGGGCATCTTAACGTATCTAAGGGTAGCATAGCAGATTCATTAGCAGTGGTGAACGAGCTAGGCATTTGGCCACCAATAGAATAGGTTACGATTCCAAGAAATAACAGGTTACTATAACAAGCGTTTATTTGTCATATAATCCAAATTTAAACAAGTGTTTAAATCAAAATATATATTCGATAGTGATGTAAATAATGGAGGGCAGCAGACATGATAGAACGTTATTCAAGACCACAAATGACAGCAATTTGGACAGAGGAAAACAAGTTTAAAGCTTGGCTCGAGGTTGAAATTTTAGCCTGTGAAGCATGGTCTGAGCTAGGGCATATTCCTAAAGAGGATGTAGCTTTAATTCGCCAAAAGGCAAAATTCAATGTAACTCGCATCAAAGAGATTGAGCAGGATACGCGTCATGATGTGGTGGCTTTCACAAGAGCAGTGGCCGAATCACTAGGACCAGAATCAAAATGGGTACACTATGGTCTGACTTCTACTGATGTCGTCGATACAGCGTTAGGCTATCAGCTTAAGCAAGCGAATGAGCTTCTCCTTCAGGATGTGAAGAACTTCATAGAAATTCTAAAGAGTAAAGCGATTGAGCACAAATATACGGTAATGATGGGACGTACCCATGGTGTACACGCTGAGCCTACAACATTCGGTCTAAAGCTGGCTTTATGGTACGCCGAGATGAAGCGAAATCTTGAGCGTTTAGAGCATGCGGTCAAAACAGTGGCTTTTGGTAAAATGTCTGGGGCAGTAGGAACGTTTGCTAATATTGATCCTTTTGTTGAACAGTACGTCTGCGAAAAGCTAGGCATCCAACCAGCGCCTATTTCTACACAAACTTTACAGCGTGATCGCCATGCTCAATACATGAGTACATTAGCTCTAATTGCTACGTCTCTCGATAAATTTGCTACAGAAATTCGCGGGTTACAGAAAAGTGAAACAAGAGAGGTAGAGGAAGGCTTTGGTAAGGGGCAAAAGGGATCTTCGGCTATGCCTCATAAACGTAATCCGATCGGTTCAGAAAATATCTCTGGTTTAGCTAGGGTGATTCGCGGACACATGGTATCTGCTTACGAAAACGTGCCTTTATGGCATGAAAGAGATATTTCTCATTCTTCTGTGGAACGAGTTATCTTACCAGATGCAACTATCCTTTTAGATTACATGCTGAATCGCTTTGGCAGGATTATAGAGGACTTAAGCGTATTCCCAGAGAATATGAAGCGTAACATGGAGCGTACATTCGGATTAATTTATTCTCAGCGTGTCCTTTTGACGTTAATCAATAAAGGATTAAAAAGAGAAGAAGCCTATGATTTAGTACAATCGAAAGCGATGGAGGCTTGGGAGAAGCAAACATCCTTTAAGGAGCTTATAGAGGCTGAGGAAAAAATAACGGCTACACTTTCACAGGATGAAATTAACGAGTGCTTTAACTATGAGCATCATATGAAAAATGTAGATTTGCTGTTTGAACGTGTAGGCTTGCAATAGAGCTAGTAGGATCAATTAGGGCAGCAAGAGACACATGCTTAGAATACATTCACTCGGAGGAGCGAAAAAAATCATGACAAATGAAGGACAGGCAGCGGGTTTGCAGCAAAGTCAGTCTTGCGTGGTTCAGATAGGCACAGAGCAGGTTCAGGTGAGCAAACAAGAGCAACTCTATGAAGGTAAGGCAAAGAGAATTTATAAGACAACTCATCCTGAGCTATATTGGGTGGTTTATAAGGATGATGCAACAGCGTTTAACGGAGAGAAAAAAGCTCAGGTATCCAATAAAGGAATGCTTAACAACCTCATCAGTACGATTTTTTTTGAACAGCTTGCTCAAGCTGGAGTGAAGAATCACTTCGTTCAAGCGATTTCAGATCGAGAGCAAATTGTTCGTCAGGTGAGCATTATTCCGGTAGAGGTTGTCGTACGTAATATTGCTGCAGGCAGTATGGCCAAAAGACTGGGGATCGAAGAAGGTCAGCCTTTAGCCCATCCAGTCCTTGAGTTTTATTATAAGGACGATGCCTTGGGTGATCCACTGATTAATGACGATCATGTCTATATGCTCCAGTTAGCCAATGAACAGCAGATCAGCACAATGAAGGAGCTAGCCTTACAGGTAAACAGCATTTTAGTTCCATTCTTATTAGATAAAAAGATCACACTTGTTGATTTTAAGCTTGAGTTTGGTGTGGGTCAGGACGGGAACGTCATTTTAGCGGATGAAATCTCGCCCGATACATGCCGCTTCTGGGACTCAGAAACACAAGAAAAGCTAGATAAAGATCGCTTCAGAAGAGACTTAGGTGGAGTAGAGGAAGCATATCAAGAAATCTTACAAAGACTTGGAGGACAACAGCATGTATAAAGCTATTATTCATATCACATTAAAAGAGAGTGTTTTAGATCCACAGGGAAGTGCCGTCAAGCAATCCTTGCATTCTTTAGAATACGGAGAAGTACAGGACGTACGTATCGGCAAATTTATGGAGCTAGAGCTAGACGAGCAGGATGAGCAAAAGGCTCAGGCAAGAGTCACAGAGATGTGTGAAAAGCTTTTAGCTAATACTGTAATTGAAGATTATACGTTTAAACTAGAAAAGAAGTAATTTATCACATAACACAACCTATGGGAGGTTAACAAAATGAAGTTTGCAGTGCTTGTTTTTCCTGGGTCAAACTGTGACGTAGATATGTACCATGCAATTAAGGACGGGCTTCAGGAGGAAGTAGAATACGTTTGGCATCATGAGACAGACCTTAGCTCCTTCGATGCTATTCTTTTACCAGGTGGATTTTCTTACGGAGACTACTTACGTGCAGGAGCGATTGCTCGCTTTTCACCTGTCATGGGTGAGGTTGTGAAGGCGGCTGAGCAAGGGAAGTTAATTTTAGGAGTGTGTAATGGATTTCAGGTTTTATTAGAGGCAGGGTTACTTCCAGGAGCTATGAGAAGAAATGAAAGCTTAAAGTTCCGTTGCTTCCAAACGCCATTAAAAGTGGAGAATGCACAAACACCGTTCACTCGTGATTATACGCAAGGGGAAACGATCAGTATTCCTGTTGCTCATGGTGAGGGGAATTATTATTGTGATGAGCAGACACTTAAAGAGCTTGAAGCGAACAATCAAATCGTATTTCGATATGCTGAAAATCCTAATGGATCTCTTAAGGATATTGCCGGGATTACGAACAAGGCTGGGAATGTACTTGGGATGATGCCGCACCCAGAGAGAGCAATGGAGGAGCTTTTAGGTTCAGCAGATGGGAAGCGTTTATTTACATCAATTTTAGCCGCATGGAGGGAAAAGCATGTCACAGTATAAAGAACCAACTCCAGAACAGATTGAGGAGCAACGCATTTATACAGAAATGGGATTAACGGATGAGGAGTTTGAGCTAGTTAAAAAGCTTCTTGGTCGTCGTCCTAACTATACGGAAACGGGTCTTTATAGTGTGATGTGGTCAGAGCACTGTAGCTACAAAAATTCTAAACCAGTATTAAGTCGTTTCCCAACGAAGGGTGAGCACGTTCTTCAAGGACCTGGAGAAGGGGCAGGAATCGTTGATATTGGGGACGGACAAGCGGTTGTATTTAAAATTGAATCACATAACCATCCATCGGCGATTGAGCCTTATCAAGGAGCTGCTACTGGTGTTGGCGGTATTATCCGTGATGTCTTTTCAATGGGAGCACGTCCAGTTGCTTTATTAAACTCCTTACGCTTTGGCGAGCTTCAATCCCCGAAGGTACGTTATTTATTTGAGCACGTAGTTGCAGGGATTGCTGGATATGGAAACTGTATCGGTATCCCTACAGTAGGGGGAGAGATTTACTTCGATCCTTGCTATGAAGGAAATCCATTAGTGAATGCAATGTGTGTAGGTTTAATTGACCATGACAAAATCCAAAAAGGTGTAGCAAAAGGAATCGGCAACCCAGTTATGTACGTGGGGGCAAGCACGGGTCGTGATGGAATCCATGGAGCCACCTTTGCTTCAGAGGAGCTAAGTGAGGAATCGGAGGCAAAACGTCCTGCTGTGCAAGTAGGAGATCCATTTATGGAGAAGCTATTATTAGAGGCTTGCTTAGAGCTCATTGAAACAGGAGCTGTTCAAGGGATTCAGGATATGGGAGCTGCTGGCTTAACCTCCTCCAGCTCTGAGATGGCCAGCAAAGCAGGGAACGGAATTGAAATGAATTTAGACCTTGTCCCACAACGTGAGACTGGGATGAGTGCTTATGAAATGATGCTTTCAGAATCTCAAGAGCGTATGCTTGTTGTGGTTGAGCAGGGTAGAGAGCCTGAAGTGGAGGAGATCTTCAAGAAATGGGGTCTTCATTCAGCGATTATCGGTAGGGTAACGGATGACGGCATGCTTCGCTTAAAGCATCATGGAGAAGTAGTGGCCGAAGTTCCGGTGGATAGCTTAGCAGAGGATGCTCCAATTTACCATAAGCCTTCAAGTGTTCCTGCTTATTATACAGAGTTTCAAGCACAGGAGACTAAGGAGCCAGCTGTTGACGATGTAAAAGAAACATGGCTAAAGCTTATGGCTGCCCCGACAATCGCGAGTAAAGAATGGGTTTATGACCAATATGATCACATGGTACGGACAAACACGGTCCTTTCTCCAGGTTCTGACGCTGCTGTTATTCGTATTCGTGATACGAAGAAAGCCTTGGCAATGACAACGGATTGTAACTCAAGATATATTTATCTTGATCCCGTTGTGGGTGGAGCTATCGCAGTGGCAGAAGCAGCTCGTAATGTTGTCTGCTCGGGAGCTAAACCACTAGCTATTACTGACTGCTTGAATTTTGGTAGCCCAGAAAATCCAGAGATCTTCTGGCAGTTTGAAAAGGCAGCAGAAGGAATGAGTCAGGCCTGCTTGCATTTGAACACGCCGGTAATTGGCGGAAACGTAAGCTTTTATAATGAGCGTAGTGGAATGGCAGTGTACCCTACACCAGTTGTGGGAATGGTAGGGTTAATAGAGGATACAAAGCATATTACAACTCAAGGATTTAAAAATGCTGGAGATACACTTATTTTACTAGGTCAAACACTAGCTGAATTTGGTGGTAGTGAGCTACAAAAGCTTGTTGAGGGTACAATTTCTGGTAAACCTCCTGTATTGAATTTAGATCAAGAGCAGACGATTCAGCAATTCACTTTGTCTGCGATTCAAGAAGGTGTGATTCAATCAGCTCATGATCTTGCGGAAGGTGGGTTAGCGGCTACTGTAGCTGAATCGTCCATTAGTGGTGGAAAGGGTGCAACTATTGAGGCTTACTACGACGGATCAGTGATCTCCTTCTTGTTCTCTGAGTCACAATCAAGAATTTTATTGAGTGTAGCGGATGAGTATACGGCTGCTCTTTTAGAAAAAGCAGAAGTAGCAGGTATCCATGCTCGGGTTATTGGTCACGTTACTGAAGATGATCAAGTAAGCGTTTCTGTAAATGAAAAACAGATTGTGTCCGTAACAGTAAATGAGTTAAAAGCAGCTTGGAAGGATGCGATTCCATGTCTTATGAAGTAATGCATGATGACTTTATGCTTGATAAGTTAAATGAAGAGTGTGGCGTGTTCGGTATTTACGGGCATGCCCATGCTCCAGATTTAACGTATTATGGACTACACGCCTTGCAGCACCGTGGACAAGAAAGTGCTGGAATTGTAGCTTCGACGGGAGAGCAATTTCTTTCGCATAAAGGAATGGGGCTTGTGACTGAGGCTTTTGCGAACAATGCTTTGGAGAAGCTGAGTGGAAAGCATGCTATAGGCCATGTTCGTTACACGACTGCTGGTGGGAGTCAGCTTGTGAATGCTCAGCCCCTTATTTTTAAATACAAGGCTGGCAATCTGGCCTTAGCTCATAACGGTAATTTAGTGAATGCGAATCAAATTCGCAGTCATTTAGAGCGCCAAGGCTCCATTTTCCAAACAACAAGTGATACAGAGGTTATTGCCCATCTAATTGCACGCTCTGGTTATGACAGAATTGAGGACTCTATCAAAGAGGCGTTAAGCATGATTAAAGGCGCCTATGCCCTGTTATTCTTAACTGAGAATAAGCTAATTGCTGCTTTAGATCCAAATGGACTGAGACCTTTATCTTTGGGGAAAATCGGGGATAATTATGTCTTTTCTTCTGAAACCTGTGCCTTCGATGTAGTTGGAGCGGAGTATATTCGTGAGGTTGAGCCAGGGGAAATGATTATTGTAGATGAAGATGGACTTCATTCGGAACGTTTTACCCAACAGACGCAGCGCTCAATTTGTAGCTTTGAATATATTTACTTTGCTCGTCCTGATAGTAATATTGATGGGATTAATGTTCACCAAACGCGTAAAGAGCTAGGAAAAAAGCTTGTTCGAGAATTTCCAATTGAGGCGGACGTGATTACTGGAGTTCCTGATTCAAGTATTTCAGCTGCCATTGGTTATGCTGAAGAATCTGGCATTCCATATGAATTGGGCTTAATCAAAAACCGCTATGTTGGACGTACGTTTATTCAACCTAACCAAGAACTACGCGCACAAGGGGTTAGAATGAAGCTCAGTGCAGTGCGTAAGGTAGTGGAAGGAAAACGTGTGGTGATGATCGATGATTCGATTGTTCGAGGGACAACTAGCGGAAGAATTGTTAATATGCTACGCGAAGCAGGGGCAAAGGAAGTTCATGTGCTAATTAGCTCTCCTCCTGTTATGAACCCATGCTTTTATGGGATTGATACGTCAACACGTGAGGAGCTTATTGCAGCGACAAAAACGGTTGAAGAGATTCGTGAATTTATCGGAGCAGACAGTTTAGGCTTCTTAAGTGTTGAAGGCATGATTGATGCGATTGGTCGAGAGGACCATGCTCCAAATAACGGACATTGTGTAGCTTGCTTTACAGGACAGTATCCAACGGAAATCTATCCAGATACAGCAAACTGTGTTGATAAATAACCAACTGTGTTGTTCAATTACGAAATGCTGTTGCCATGAAATATCTAGACAATAGTTGAGAAACGATTATAGGTAAAAACCATACGGTGTAAGGAGTGGCCAAAATGAGTGAAGCTTATAAACAAGCAGGGGTAGATATCCACGCTGGATATGAGTCTGTTGAACGGATAAAAAAGCATGTACAGAAAACAATGCGATCTGAGGTGCTTTCTGGTATAGGTGGCTTTGGGGCTATGTTTGAGCTTCCGGTGGACCGCTTCAAGCGCCCTGTCCTTGTTTCAGGGACAGATGGAGTCGGAACAAAGCTAAAGCTAGCTTTTACACTGGATAAGCATGACACAATTGGCATTGACGCTGTAGCGATGTGTGTCAATGATATTGTTGTACAAGGGGCAGAGCCCCTTTACTTTTTAGACTATGTAGCTTGCGGAAAGCTTGATCCTGCTCAGGTTGAAGGGATTGTCAAAGGGATTGCTGACGGCTGTCAGGAGGCAGGCTGTGCTTTAATTGGTGGAGAAACGGCGGAAATGCCTGGGTTTTATCCAGATAAAGAGTATGATGTAGCTGGTTTTACTGTAGGTGTCGTAGAAAAAGATAAGATCATCAGCGGTCAAAGCATTGAGCCAGGTGACTTACTCATTGGCTTACCATCAAGTGGTATTCATAGTAATGGATTCTCCTTGGTTCGAAAGCTTCTTGTTGATTCAGGAAAGTTTAACCTAGCTACTCCCATTAAGAAGCTTATCGAGACAGATGAATATGGAGAGGTAACCCTTGGGGATATTCTACTTACACCAACACGTATCTATGTCAAACCTATCTTAAAGCTGCTAGAGCAGTTTGAGGTGAAAGGGATGGCTCATATCACAGGTGGAGGCTTTTATGAAAATATTCCACGTATGCTACCTGAGCAATGTGAAGCTGAGATTGATGTAGGCTCATGGCCAATTCCAGCTATTTTTAAGCTTCTACAGCGTGAGGGAGAGCTAAGTGATCAGGATATGTATAACACGTTTAATATGGGAGTCGGATTTGTTATAGCGGTTAAAAATGAAGACGCCATTGAAGTGCTGAACTTCCTAGAGTCTATTGGGGAAAAAGCCTATCTAATGGGACGTATTCAACAAGGCTCCGCAGGCATTCATTTAGCAGGTTTAGCTTATGACGAAGGTAAGGAGTAGTAGGGGATGGGTAAAGTAGCCGTTTTTGCTTCTGGCAGTGGAAGTAATTTTGAAGCGATTATGCAAGCTTTTCATAACCACAAAGAGGTTAAACCTGCCTTGTTGGTTTGTGACCAGCCAGAAGCATATGCTATTCAGAGGAGCGAGAAGTGGCAGGTTCCTGCGTTTGTTTGCTCTCCAAAGCTCTATGCTTCTAAGCAGGAGTATGAGGAAGCGATTCTTAGACAGCTAGAGGAAAAGCAAATTGAATATATTGTGTTAGCAGGGTATATGCGTTTGATCGGTCCAACTCTGCTAAAGGCATATAGAAACCGGATTATTAATATTCATCCTTCTCTGCTTCCGGCATTTCCAGGTAAGGATGCGATTGGACAAGCTTTTGCTAGTGGGGTGAGAGTTACTGGAGTAACGGTTCATTTTGTGGATGAAGGAATGGATACAGGCCCCATTATTGCCCAAGAAGCACTGGCAATAGAGATAGATGATACAAAGGACACCCTAACTAAGAAAATTCAAGAGGTAGAGCATAGGCTCTATCCTCGTGTTATAGAAGCATTTGTTTTGAGACTAATACATGTGGAGGAGGGAAAAGTCATATGGGAAACAGCGTGAAACGTGCGTTAATTAGCGTATCAGATAAGACGGGTGTGTTGGAGCTAGCACGTGAGCTTGAGCAGCTTGGAGTTGAAATCATCTCGACGGGTGGAACGGCTAAGCTTTTAGAGGAATCCGGGGTAAAGGTCACAGGAATATCCGAGGTAACGGGTTTTCCTGAAATCATGGATGGCCGAGTTAAAACACTTCATCCAAATATTCATGGCGGTTTATTAGGGGTTCGTGATCTATCTGAGCATCAACAGCAGATGGAGGAAAACGGGATTAAGCCTATTGATTTAGTTATCGTAAATTTATACCCCTTTGCTGAAACGATTGCAAAACCGGATGTTACGTTCAAGGATGCGATTGAAAATATAGATATTGGCGGTCCGTCCATGCTACGCTCAGCGGCTAAAAACCATGCCTATGTTACTGTGCTCGTTGATCAGCAGGACTATGCCCAAGTACTTTCACAGCTTAAGCATACGGGTGAGGTAGAAGCGTCAACTCGTCAGCGTTTGGCAGCTAAAGTGTTTAGACACACGGCAGCTTATGACAGCATGATCGGAGAATACCTGACTCAGCAGGTGCTCGAGCAGCAAGACGTAACAAGCCAAGGTATGGAAAGTAGTAGTGAAGCTCAAAACCTTGCAGATAGTGAGCTTGTTAAGGAACAGTACCATACGGAAAAGCTAACTGTTACATTTGAAAAAGTTCAGGATTTACGTTATGGAGAAAATCCTCATCAAAAGGCTGCTTTCTATCGATTGCCTCAGGCTGTCCCTAGTACAATTAGTCAAGCAGAACAGCTACATGGCAAGGAGCTTTCCTACAACAATATTAATGATGCTGACGCAGCATTAAGTATTGTACGTGAGTTTAAACAGCCAGCAGTGGTGGCCGTTAAGCATATGAATCCTTGTGGTGTTGGAATCGGAGCTACAATTGAAGAAGCGTTTGATAAAGCGTATGAGGCAGATCCAGTGTCTATCTTTGGTGGTATCGTAGCAGCTAATCGAGTAATTGATGAGCAAACGGCATTAAAGCTAAGTGACATTTTCCTTGAAATCGTTATGGCTCCTGACTTTACTCCTGAAGCGTTAAGCCTTTTACAAAAAAAGAAAAACATTCGCTTGCTGAAAATGGGAGAAATCTCTGCATTCACCGAGCCGTTCTCGCGTTATCAAACAGTTGCTGGAGGGCTCCTGGTTCAGGATCAGGATATCCTAGAGATCGAAGCGGATCAGCTGCAGGTTGTGACAGAGCGCGCTCCTTCTAACGAAGAGCTTGAACAGCTATTATTTGCTTGGAAGGTCGTTAAGCATGTAAAATCTAACGCGATTGTGCTAGCGAAGGACGGTCAAACGATTGGTGTGGGTGCGGGGCAAATGAACCGTGTAGGCTCAGCAAAGATTGCTATTGAGCAGGCTGGTGAAAAAAGTAAGGGCTCTGTTCTATCCTCTGATGCCTTTTTCCCAATGGGAGATACGGTACAGACAGCGGCAGCAGCAGGTGTTACGGCTATTATCCAGCCTGGAGGCTCGATTAAGGACGAAGAGTCTATTCAGGAAGCAAATAAGCATGGGATTGCCATGGTGTTTACGGGTGTGAGACACTTTAAACATTAGTTAATATATAGGAATTAGGAGGTAGCTCATGAAAGTACTAGTGATTGGTCAAGGAGGACGTGAGCATACGATCTGTTGGAAGCTCAAGCAAAGCAATAAGGTCAGTGAGGTGTATTGTGCTCCCGGTAACGGTGGAATTGGCTCTATCGCTGAAATTGTACCGATTAAGGAAAGCCAAGTCAATGAGCTTATCCAGTTTGTGCAGGAGAAGCAGATTGACCTTACCTTTGTAGGACCGGAACAGCCTTTAACTGAAGGGATTGTCGATCAGTTTGAAAAGGCAGGCTTAAAAATCTATGGTCCTCATCAATCGGCAGCAGTCATAGAGGGAAGTAAGTCCTTTGCTAAGGAGCTTATGAAAAAATACCATATCCCGACAGCAACCTATGAGGTATTTACCACGGAAAACGATGCGATTCGTTATCTTGAACAGGAACAAACGAAGGCTCCAATTGTAATTAAAGCGGATGGTTTAGCAGCAGGAAAAGGGGTTGTCGTCGCTCAAACAATGGAGGAAGCTAAGCAGGCTGTTCATGACATGATGGGTGAAGCTAAGTTTGGAGAGGCTGGCTATCAGGTTGTCATCGAGGAGTTTTTACAGGGTGAAGAGCTATCCCTAATGGCCTTTGTTGACGGAGAAACTGTCCTACCTATGGTACCTGCACAGGATCATAAGCCCGTTTTTGATGGAGATGAAGGTCCTAATACAGGTGGAATGGGGGCCTATTCACCAGTTCCGCAGTTTGGAGAAAAAGATGTGGAGCAGGCTGTAAAAACAATCCTGCTTCCGACAGCTAAAGCGATGGTAGCTGAAGGTAAGCCGTTTCGAGGTATTCTGTACGCTGGCTTGATGATGACAGCAGAAGGAGCAAAGGTTATAGAGTTTAACGCTCGCTTTGGTGATCCAGAAACCCAGGTTATTTTACCAAGATTAGAAACGGATTTAGTAGAAGTTATTGAGGCTTCTTTAGATGGGACGCTTCATAAGCTAGAGCTAGAATGGTCAGAGGATAATGTGGTTACTGTTGTTTTAGCCTCACCTGGATATCCTCAGGATTATCCTAAAGGTCTTGAAATCACTGGAGTTGAAAAAGCGCAAGAACAGGAGAATGTTTTCTTGTTTCATGCAGGAACGAAGCTAGAGAAGGAAAGCCTCGTTACTTCTGGGGGACGAGTCATTAATGTGACGGCAAAGGGCTCCTCTTTAAAGGAAACGAGAGAGAAAGTATATAAAGCTGTTGACCTAATCAAATTTGAGGGTGTACATTACAGGAAAGACATTGCTCAAAAGGCCATGAATTTCTTTGGTAACCTTGTTCAAAAAGCTCAAGAGGAATAGAGCTTTACAGAGCTTAACAAAGCTTAATCTAGTAGAGGAGCTTACAATATATAGAAAGCTCTTAGCAGGCGTACTCAGCCAAATAGCTTTGAAAAATAAATGGCGTATACCTAGGTCATATATAGACTTTGGTGTACGCCTTTATAAATTATGGAATAGACAACCTCTTCGAGTGGGCTTCAATAGAAGCTTTTCTTATAGGCATTAATCAAGCCTCTGCAGGCTGCTGCTCCTCGTTTCTTACTAATGATGCTTTCTCCCAACGTCCCAATAGATAGTAGAACCATGAGAAGAAGAAGGTTAATACTTGAATGAAACCTAGCGTGAAAAATACTCCTGTTGTTACGTTCTCAAATAAATGAGGAAGAGTAAACATACTCACGATGACGATGACGTACATATTTACGATGGTCAAAGTCATGCTTCCTTTGGCATCTCCTGATCCTGCTACAACAAAGATAAAGACAGTAGCTACGATATTCAGAGCCCATGGAATGGAGTAGAACATGATAAACTCTGAAAATAAAGGGACAAGATGTGGCTCAGCAGCCAGAAGAGAAGCAAATATGGAATGCGAACTCATGACAAGAAGTGCCACAAGACTTCCAAAGCTTAATAGAACAGTGGCCATTTTTTTAACTAGATCACGAATCTCATCATATTCTTTAGCCCCTACATGCTTAGATACCATAGGTATTAAGCTAGAGGTGAAATTTTGAGCCAGCACACCAAAGAAAGCGAAGATATAAGTCCCAACAGCAAAAACATTAAAGGCATCAGACGGATAGTAAGAGAGAATGAGTATATAAAGAAACATAGAAAGGTTGAAGGTTAATCCAGTAAAGACCTGTGAGCTAATATAACCTTTGTTTTCAAGCAAAAGCTTATAATCCAGTCTCCAGGATAAATCGGATTTCTTCATATTAATCTCCAAGTAATCTTTTAAGAAAATATGCCAAAATACAAAAATGGCACAGCATAAATTAGCGATGATGGTCCCCATAGCTGCTCCAGACAAAATAGGGAGTCCAAGATTGTTAAATAAGAGCATGGAAAGTGGTGTTACGATTATATTGATTATTGCAGTTAACGCTAAGGCTTTATATATAATTTTGATTTTCCGAAAATACCTAGGTAATAGTAAAAGCAAATTATTAAGAGACATAAAAACATAGCCGAGCAAATACACCCCTAAATAATTTTTTACAAATTCACTTGTAGCTGCATTGACCCCAAATAACTTCACTAGCAAAGGAAGAAAAAGGACTCCAAGACAAGTGATTACTATACCACCATAAATGGTGAAGGAGAAGGCTCCTCTAATTCCCCTTTTAACCTCATCTAATTTCCCTGCTCCTAGATTTTGACTGAGGTAAATAAGAAGGGAAGAAACCACGGCTACTAAAACAGCTTCGATAAGAATAACCACTGAGGCGGAGACTCTAACAGCCGCTAGTGCATCTGCTTCCCCTACCATAAAGTAAATCCAAAATAAATCGATCCATATTAATAGTAGATCAAAAATACCTATTAAAGTGACCGGCAGAGAAAAGGTTAAGATTGATTTCCACGTATTTTTCTTGTCCATACCTATAGTCTCCTCTGTGGTTTGCTACCGGAAAGTGTAAAGTAAAAAGGAGTGTAGCTGGAGCTATCTAAGCCAAACAACTCTTCAACCTCATCAATATTAAAGCTTTTAATTGGTCTGCAAAACTGCTCCTTATCGGAGTGCTGTAAACAAAGAAACTGAGCGATAAATCCTAGGGCAAGTAAATAATCTGAAGCATTTTTATCTGTAAGACAACGATGATCTAAAAGCAAAAAAGTAACAAAAGAAACACCATATGAATTAACAAAGGGATAAATTTTATTTAAGCTTTGATAGCTAATGGGCTGCTGTTTATCTGTGGAACAGACAAAGTCCCCTTCTCCTACGTTATAATAAGTCAACGCTTGAATGCTGTGCTTATCCTCAAATTGAAAAAATTTCGCGGTATCCCTAATTACCTGTTCAAGACGGCTATTAAACTCATCCGGATTCGTTAGATATTTTGGATAGGGGTATGTGATTGAATGAAGATAAGGACCACTGTTTCTGATTGCAGCAGTTTCCATAAAGCTCGAAATATCTTTGAAGTTCGTCGAATCCATAGCCATATCTATTAATTCAAGATGAATCTGCTGTTGTGTGCAGTGAAGCTTGTACGTCAGACCAAGCTGTTCGCCCACGTATAACACGTTGTATAGGAGATGACCTGCTTCTAAAAGAAGGAGTGTCTTTTTAATATGTAAATAATAAACAGGATACTTGTCTTCAAATTCTATGAGTATATCTCCTTTAGTAGCATGCAACACATTATTTCTAAAATATTCCAGTCTGTGATCAGTGGGATGCTTTGATATAAAATATTGATCTCCTAAAGCGATAAACAGCTTAATAGGATACAAACTTCTGGGTGATGGATAACCTTTATGGGTTTTATAGTGTGTATCCTGTTCCACTCTATTGAAATCATTAAGCTGTAGCAGGAGCTCAAACCTCTCTAGCTCTGAGTTGCTTAAACTAGTAGGGATCTCCGCTGTGACCGATTGGTAATCGTTTAAATTGGAGTGAAGCTGTTGTTGGATAGAACGGACGCCATAGTTAGAAGCTAATTCTCCAAGAAAATCTTTTTTTGTATACATGCTTCTGCCCCCTTTTAAGCGAGTGGATGGATGTTTTTCTTTTTTATTTTTATCTGCTCTGTATCAGATTCATGCTGTCGGATAAGATGTGAGGTGAAGTCTAGAGGAACAGCACCTAGCAGCAAAGCTTTAGTACAGGACAACCCAAATGCATGGAGAAATGGATTGCCTTGATCCACAATGAGTACATCGGAGTAAGTGTCTTTAATACGGTTAAGAAGGACCTCGAGCTCAATGGACATATCTTGATGCTGAAAGGAGTAATGCTCCAAACTTTTGTAGGGAATGGTTTCAGCTCCTCCTACCTTTTCTTCTATTAATGGCTTGCTTCTATAGGACAAAAAGTAATGGATGTGTTCAATCACTTCATTGATATGCTGTGTTTGCTCAATATGAGCGATTTTTTCTCGTAGCCATGTAGGATCTTGCTTGCGAATATCCTTGAAGGATTTGTAGGCTTCAAAGAAGGCCGCCTCTAAGGCATGCTGAGCTTGCAGGTGACAGCCTAAACCAGTGACAGAATAAAAGCGATTCTCTTGATTTTGGCTAGTAATGAGACACCATACTACAGGTATGTTCATAGGATTCTCAAGATAATAAAAGGATAAATCATAGTTTAACGCTTCAAAGTAAAGCATCTTACCTCTAATTGATAACATGTCACTTGGAAATTCAATTTTTTTCAATGGCCGTCCATAAAACCAGGCTTTCATAAATTGATCTCTTTCAACAACTTCAAGAATGGAGTAGAAGCTTGCTTCAGTGTACGTATTTCCAATAGCACATCCGTTAGAACTGTCATATACATATTGATTCTCTATATGCTCAAGCAGATACTGAGACATTTGCTCAGGTACAAGGTGAATCTGTTTAGTTAAAAGAGAGGCAGCTTGGACCCATTTCATAAGTAGCTCAGGAGTATAAAAGGATAACTGATGCTTTTGTGTCATTTCATCCGGATAATAGCCAAATTTTTCGGGATCGATTGCTTTGTCAGAGAGCTGTGTATAGGTCCCTGCCACTGATTCTGGAAGCTCGTAGGCAGCAGCACATCTTTCTAAATACTCTAAAACTGCTTTTTGTATGGCTTTCCCTTGATTAAAGTCGTATCCATATCCTTGAATCACAAATCTTTGGCGATTTGCTAGGGAGACATTTCCTTCATCAATATTTAGTACATATCCCCCTTGATAGAACATCATTAATTGCATAAGTTCTTCAATAACAAGCGGAGACTGTAATCGTTTGTCGTAAGAAAACTCCTTAAGCTGATCCGCTTTTGCTTCATAGGAAACGGTGATAATAGCTTCCTTAGAATTAAAGGAAAGCTTGTCATAGCGCTCATGGTGAATAAGAAAATAAAATAGCTGACGTTGTATGTCTTGAATATGCTTGTGAGGGTAATGCAATGTACTCTTTGACTGCTGACGATATTCTTTCTCCTCTGTTCTAGGGGAAGAATTTGATGCTGCTCTTATTTTTACAATGGTTGCTCCTGAGCTAGTTTCTTCAACTTTATACTGACGATTATCAAATTGAAGGATATACGTTTGCTGTTCTTCGTTAGAACTCTTCTCTTTGTAAAAATTCTGCCCTTCGTTATAGCATAATAAAACACAGCTCGTAGATAGTAGTAGATCTCTAAGCTTACGTTTGTATAATGTGACGCTCATTTGAAGGGGCTCCTTTGTTGGTCATTGTATGATTGGCGTATAGGGAAATAAGTAGGGACCGAGTCCCTGCCTGCCCCGATGCTACATCGTATACCTGTCCAGCACAGAGCATTTCTTTACCATCATTGGTATGATTAAGCTGAACGGAGCTTTCATTAAAATAGATACTCATGAACTTTAAGAGAAAAGAGTCTTTATCTAGTTCATACTCCTTTTCAAAGCTTGTGCGTGGATTAATCCTTTTTCCTATCTTTTCTTTTACTTGATCATCATTCTCTATCAAGTAAAGAAGATTAAAGAAGGCATCTTGTTGATCAAATCCATAGGAGTAAATAACTCTATTAAAGGCATGGTAGGTCACATAAACAAGGGGAAAGTAGGACTCATAATCAACCTGAATAGAATGTCCAGTTAGACGGCCCTCATTTAGAAAGCTATCCAACAGCTGGGCTTCATGAATGTTTCGTGTAGCTAGTTTCTTAATGTCATTTGTATAAATTGCAAGATCTATCTTAAGAAGAGCATCGGTATTAAGATCATCTAACTTACCTTTTTCGAGCTTCTCTAGCAAAACATAAGCCGCATATTCCAGCTGTATATCACTTTCTGTTCCACCCTGAGCGTAAGGACATTCTTCTAGGGAAAGATAGAGGAAATCCTCATAGATATAGACGAAGAGCTTGTCTTGTTTAGTATCGTTATTTGAAATGAACAGCTGTGCCGACCCATTTAATTCTGTTGCTAGATTTAGTTCGCATGAAAAAGGGAGATGCTCTTGTAATATAGCTAAAAAGCTTTTTGGGCCAACGATTTCCTGAAAGGGAAATGCTTCTTTACTTGACTCTTGTTCCATTTCCGTTTCTATTTTAGCTACACCTTTATTTAATAGAACCTTTAAAAATTTTGCTTCAAAGGTTTGTAGAGAGTGCATGTTCTCTGAAATAGACTGCTGATTTTCGATGTGCTTTAACAGCTCATAGATTTTCTTTCTTTCTGGATCTCCAAGATGAAAAGCAAGATTGATCTCATTTGTTGTGACAATAAAATCTTTTTCCGTATCAATAATGTGTAACGTAGGATCTAGTATGATCTTCATTTACCTAACCTCCAAAGCCGCTTGATCATATTTAAGACTGCTATAAAAGTAATTCATATAGAATTTTTCAATCGGTTTAATTTTCAGTAAGACTAGCTTTTCATATAAAACGTTCAGGATCCATTTGTTTGTGCAGGAAACATGGTCTAACAGGAGCTTTTCCCTCGTTTCTTGGTTCTTAAAAACCATAGAATGCCGTTCATTATAGAGGTGCAGGTAGGGAACAATATCTGTTTCATAATTTTTAGGTGAAAAAAAATTGATAAATCCTTCATCTACATAGGCTCCAACGACCTCATAAATATTCATTAGATCCTTTAATAGCCCGGGGTTATCCTTGTTTAGTTGAGCTTCAAATAAAGGTAAATCCTCTTGAATCTGAGCATCAAATCTTGCTCTAACTTTATCCCGGTCATGCTCTTTTAAAGAGTTAATCAGCCCCACGTAATGAGATAAATGAGAAGCGTACCCATTTGATTGGAGACCAGATTCCTTATGCAGCATAGTCTCAGGCAATGCCTGAACAAAAGGATACAATTGAATAATGATATCTAAGATTTGATTTTCTATAAAATAGTTCTGTGCAAAATGCTTATCGAAGGTATGATGAATCAGTAGGTACAGGTGCAATTGCTCACTATTTTCAAAAGAATAGAAGTCATTTTTTTCAAGCACTTGAACATCATTTTGAAAGATAGTATCTAGGCCGGATTCAGCCTGAGTAAGCTTAGCCACTTTCAGGTATCTTTGTTTAAATTCCTCAATATCATAAATCGGTGAGGGATGTACTTTTTGAATCTGCTCTAGCTGATGCGTAATATGAGCACACCGCTGTTCCTCTAAATATCCAAACAAGCACAGGTGGTAGCCATTTTCCCAGCTCTGCTTTACAGAAAGCTGTTCTTCAACAGTAACTAGATGACGAATGTAGTCAAAGACGGGGGAATGTATAGCCTCATCAAGAAAGTATTTAATTTCGTACAGTTTCATAATATCCTCCTAAAATTTCTAATGGATACTTTAGGTTGTGATACGTATAGCAGGAATAAGCGTATATTTCTTCTTCTAATTTGCGGTCTGTTCCAATAAATCGGTTCATGGTCATATGCACCATACTTTTTAATATGTAATGGGCTCTATCATTTTCAAAGGTGTGTACGATCCTTTTTACATAATTTCTCTGATCCATTCTTTTCTGCTTCATCGTTGCGTTCATTGGATCGAATAGCTTAATCGCAGAATCTCCCAGAGCAATGTACTGTTTCCTATTCTTTTTAAACGATCTCAAATGCTTTTTTTGCTGTTCCTCTATGTTGCTTTCAAGAAAATTCATGCCACTTTCATACGTTTCAAACATATCCATGATTGTATGCAAGCACAGAATTAGACCGATCTCCAATTCTGACTTACCTTTAAAGAAATGGGAGCCTAATAAATAGTGCAGCCATCTTGTCTCTTGACAGAATATATCATACGCGTAAGAGCTAAGCAGTTCTCCACCATAGCGTTCATATTCGGGGAGAAAAAGCTCCTCTGAAAAGGCCTTAATAATTTTGTCCTGCACTAAGGTAGTCAAAAAATGCTTTAGATTCGTACCTAGATGATCATTTTCCTTTTTTACTCTCAATCGAATATGTTCATCAGGATCAACATAATGGATGATAAAATATTTTTTTGCTCCAAGCTGTTCAACGTAATTCAAACATGTCTGTAATGTTGCTAGTCGTTTCCCTTGGCGATAATAGATATTAAAGTAGCTCCAGCTAAAATCAAAATGGGCCGGTTCATCCACTGTATAATTTGGATTGGGCTGAGCTTTGACGTGTGGTTGCTCTTGTTTCTCAGGAAACACCGTTACAATGTAATCCTGGATGTAGTCGGTTTCTTCGGGATGAACGTCCAGGGCCTCTATTAAAGTTAAAGTAGCCTGTTGATCAAGCTGTTTGAGTTCTTCTACGATTAGAGTCAGACCGAGCTCCGTTTCTGTCAAAATAGGCATAGTCTGATCACCAGTTAGAAGATAGACAATGGGAGAGACTGCATATAGCTTCATAAAATGCTTAATGTATTCCAATTCCGATAGGCCACTCTCACTTGCTTTACGCATCTCTTCGTGGTGTATATTCCAGCGCATAGGAGAAAGAATGATATTTTTATGCTCGAACCTTGGGACAAAAGCTAATTGCTTTTGCCAGCTAAAGGTAAGGTTTTCAGGAGTTGTGGTCATAAACTTACCTAACTCAGCTAAAAAGATGAGAGCAGGATTTTCATTAAAATTGCTGTAATGTAGGAGATGTGTAGTTACAGGAATTACTTTTTTATCTAAGGATTTACTTTTAAGGTATAGTCCACTTTTGTCCATGCCCACAAATAAATCATGAAGGGGAATGTTGCTCCTATGGTCAGCAGAGCCAGTATTTAAGTTAATCTGGTATTCGGATGAATAATAAGTAATACCAATATCACCATACTGTAGCGGTATGGCATTAATTTCAGCACTGATATAATTTTTATCCCTATATTTAGGCATTTCCTTTTGATTCAGTGAATCACAAAATCGTCCAGAAAAAGACCCTGCAGTAGCACTAAAGGCATTTTCAGTAATTAAAAATATTTGCTGCTGCTCCAGTTCAATAATGGAGAACTTCACATCATAGCCTTCCTGAGGCTTATAGAGGGCTCCATCACCAAGGATGTTCTTTAAATTCTGAATATGATCGTTTGATAGTTTAATTGATTGGTTTTGTTGAATGAGTGCCTCTTGAATTAAACGTAGGACATAGGCATCCCATTGCTTTTCCGATTTCTTTGTTCGTTGATTGACTATGTGGGGTAATCCAATCCCCGTATCTGTATCTATTAAATCTAACAAAGGTCGCTCATGAAACAGTCCATACTCATTAAGAAATCTAGTACAGT
Organism: Bacillus horti; assembly: GCF_030813115.1. NCBI lineage: Bacteria > Bacillati > Bacillota > Bacilli > Caryophanales > Bacillaceae > Caldalkalibacillus > Caldalkalibacillus horti. The sequence goes on from NZ_JAUSTY010000014.1 coordinate 25,074, forward strand.
ACTCCTCCCATGTTTTATGATTAATGGAAAGGAAATCAAATGCTTTAAGAAAGCTAATGTCCTTAAGGAACGCCTCAACCTGTTGCTTGTCAAGCTCAGGTACTCGCCTCTCAAGAAAAAGGTCGACTACAATATAGCGTTGACTAGTGCAAACATTAGACATTTGATTTATCACTTCAAGATACGTGTTTATCCCTTCCCCGATGGGCTTCTGTTCATAAGATTCTAATCCTTCCTTTATAGCTACTAATCTACTATATAAAGATATATGGATATTCTCCCTTTCTAGAATAATTTGTTGTAGCCCATCCTCGTCCACCATAGAGCTAGGTCTTAGTCTACTGTAAAGAAAGTCATGCTCTAATAATGTTTTGAGTGAGCGTAGCAAAGGGACAGAAAGAGTAGTATCTCCTCCGGAAAAGAACTGAATAAACTCCTTAATGGTCTTTGGTTCACTTAAATATCGAATGACTTCGGAGATAAAAGAGCTTTTTTTAAACTCTACACGTTTTGTCTGTGTTTCTTGGGCAACATCAAGATAAATATACTCATTTGTCTCTCTCAGCATTGAATTGCAATAGATCGTTAGAGAGGAGTTTTCCACAAGTTGACTTTCAATCAGCTTTGCAAGCTTTGATAACCACTCTACAGAAACTCTAGCTTTTTTATAAACTGAAGAGATTGGTTTCTGAGAAGCCTTAGAAAAATGCTCTCGACTAATGCCAGAAAAAAGTCCAAAAGGCATTGGTCTAGAGGACATCCTAAGCATATACTTCATAACTTTATGTATGGTGTCTTTCTGTAAGGGCTTTTTATGATCTCGGACACGGACAAGCTCTTCAAATAATGCTCGGCTGGCTACAAGAATTCTTTCCATAAAAGCTGAGTCATGAACCAGTTCAAGAACATATGATTTAGGGTCTTCTAATTGAAAGATTGAATAGATATTAGCTTGAGTCAATACGGGTCTTCTAGAAACATATTGTTCATGAATAGGCACACCGCAACACTCTTTCTTCAGTTTATTTCTGTCTTCTTTTGGTAGAAAGAGTGCTCAGCAGATACAACTGAGCACTCTTTCATTTCTAAGTAGTTTAATTGAGATTAGTTACCGAATCCTATCTCTGGTAATGATGGGTTTACTTGTGAACAGGAATTATATCCCTGAGAAGCTCCCATTTTTTCTAGAACTGTAGAAGATGAAACCTCATACACCTCTAGTTCTACTGCGAAATCCTCTTCAAATAATTTTTTCATGATAAGTCCTCCTTTCAACTGGTTAATAGTATTAGATAGAGTTTGAATTATCTATCTATTTAAATAATAAGGAATATTATAACTTTTGTAAATAACTATTTTTCATTTTTTGGGACAAAAATTAATTTTTGGGTATACCTAAATACTGGAAGCCCTTATAGCACTAGGATTTATAGATTTTAAAAAAAATAAAAAATACAAATATTTAAGAGATTTTTCGGCATATTTTACACTATTAACAGCACATTTATATGAAATCAACATAAGAAAAGTAGAATAGTTTTTAGATCAGGCATGCAAATCAAATGATAGGAAAGGTGTGATAGGTAGGTTTTTGAACTAGATGATGGATAAATATTCTAACTGAGAGTAAGAATGTTGGGAAGCAGCTAATGAGTAATAGAAAAGGTAAATAAAGACTTTTATATGGATGTTAATAGTAGTGGTATATATGAGCATGGGACAAGTGTTACACGACATTTGTTCCATGCTTTTTTGCATGTGTTTGCCTATCCCAATGCGTATGCTCCTACATCTATGGCTTCTTAGTAGAAAAATAGTAAAAAAATTAATGGAATACTCCCAAATAGGAAATTCGTCATAAAGTGGGCGATGATAATAGGTAACAGTCTTCCATGCCATTCATAGATAATCGCTGCTCCCAATCCCCAAAAGAAAAACGCAACAGCATAAACAATAGCCCCTGTTAGAGTGCCAGCTAACATAATATGCTGAATACTGAAACCGATTGTTGGTATGAGGATAGCCACCCACTTTTTAGTAACTGCGGCTAGTCGCTTCTGAGCATATCCTCTATAAAGTAACTCTTCTATTGGGGCGTTAAGTAGAGGAAATAAGGTAGCCGATACAATAGCTGAAACAATCATAAGAGCATAGGGCATTTCAATATCATATCCACCTGGAGCGAATACAGCTTCAAAATGTAAGAACATCTCTGCTTCAAACATGACCCACATCGTCCCCATGACGGCCAACACAAAAGGAAAGTATAAAACCATAATCCAAAGAAAGCCTAAAAGTATATCCTTACCAAGCCTAGCTCCCTTAAAATCTATTAATTGGGCAATAGAACTTCCTTCCTGCTTAAGCACACGATAGAGAATGTAAAAGCAAATCAAATTAATAACAGTAAAATATAATGTTGAAATCCCCGGCAATAAAGGAATTGTATAAGCTGTGTCAGTCAAAATAAACAGCAGATATGTAATAGCTGCACCAACTAGGAGTAAAGGAATACGAATAAAAGAAAGAATAAGTGGCCATTTCCATTTGTTTTCTGTGGATGATGTCATAGCAAGCTCCTTAATTTGCGAATATAAACCCAATATAGTCATAGCTAGGTTCTTAACACTAATATATTCTTTAAAATAGGGAGAAATCCTTTGTTTCCTCTTTACCGAAAATTCTGGAAATGATATCTTAGAAGGAGCATCTCTCCTAGAAAAATGAACGATAGTCATTCTAAATAATTTAATCATGTATTCATAAAATTGATGGCTAGTTTCATCAAACAAAAAGGAGGATTTACAATGAAATGTGAATGGTGTGAGCAGGAAGGGGCAGTTGAGGTCAAGAAGGACTGTACCTGGATAGAGCCAGCAGGTAAAGCAACGGTAGTGGTGGAGCAAGTACCTGCTATAGATTGTTCAATCTGTCAGGATATTTATATAACTGATGAACTCACAGAGGAGGTAGAGGAAGCATTAAATAGTGTCGATTTGGAAGAACTAGGTGAGGCGTTTAGCTATGAGGAGCTAATGAATGCTCCAAGGTTAAGCATATTTGATTTATATAAAAAAGAAAGTGAGCATAAAGGACATTCGCGAGCGTCTGGAGCTTGTAAATTCTAGGAGGATGTGGGGTGAAACGAATTGAAAATCAAACCGTTAGACCTTAAAAGCTATCAGGAGCTTATACAGGTTGCTTTGAGAAAGTCTCCTGCTGATTTATGGTTCAAGAATGCTCAATTTCTAAATGTATATACCGGTCAACTGCAAAGATCGCATATTGCATTGAGTAAAGGGAGGATTGCTTATGTAGGAGATAAGGAACCCTTAACTGATAAGCGTACTGAGGTTGTGGAGCTAGAGACTCCACAAATTTTAGTACCAGGATATATTGAGCCACATGCGCATCCTTTTCAATGGTATAACCCTTATACGTGGGGGCGTTTTCTAGTTACCCAAGGGACCACGACTTCTATTAATGATAACATGGCTCTTTTTAAATATCTCGATGATGAACAAGCGCTCAGTTTTATTGAAAAGCTACATGCAGAAGAGGGACATTTGTGGCTTTGGTGGTCCCGCTTTGATGCTCAAACCGGTCTAAGCCAGGAGGAAAATCGGTTTGCTCCGTCAAGCCTTAGGAGATGGCTTAAGCACCGTTTAGTTGTTCAAGGGGGAGAATTTACATCATGGCCTTTGTTACTAAAAGGGAATCAAGCTTTAGCTGAAGCTATGCTTATCACAAAGCAGGAATTTCATAAACGGGTGGAGGGACATTTACCTGGCTCCTCCCCTGAAACGCTTAATGCTATGGCTGCTTCTGGTGTAACGGCAGATCATGAGGCTCTATCAGGGGAGGACGTGATCGAGCGCTTAAGGCTAGGGCTGTATGCCTCGCTAAGATATTCCTCCATTCGTCCAGATTTGCCTAATCTACTCGAAGAGATAAAGGCTCATCCAGAATTAAATCGATCTCGAATCTTATTGACCAATGATGGGTCTATGCCTTTTTTTGTGGAGCAATCCGGGTGCAACAGAATGATTGAGCATGTTATAGCTGCAGGTTTTTCACCTATTGAGGCTTATCGGATGGTTACGTTGAATCCTGCTACTTACTATGGATTAGAGGAGGAGTTAGGCGGGATTGCACCAGGTAGACTAGCTCACATTAACGTGTTACAGGATGTATTAAATCCTACTCCGCTGCGTGTCATGGTGGACGGCAAGTGGGTTGTTCAAAATCAAAGCACCGAGCGTAGCCATTACTCAGAACAGAGACAGTCACCTCAATGGATGAAGGAGTATTTTCCACCAAAGACAGCCTCATTGACTATCTCTTCGGAAATGTTACATCAATCTCCTGCCCCTGTAGGTATTGAACTCATCAATGAAGTCATTACAAAACCGTATGAGCTTGATCCACACGGTGCACTAGAGTTAAATGAATTATATCTTAGCTTAGTCGACGAGCACGGCAAATGGGTGCTTAATACAAGAATTAAGAATTTCGCTTCAAACTTACAAGCGTTGGCTAGTACATACACAGCATCAAGTCATTACCTACTTATGGGAAGAGATAGGGATGAAATGGCTCAAGTGCTAGAGCATACCTTGGTTAGAGGTGGAGGAATTCAAGCCACTTTTACTTCTGGTGATGAGGTGTGGGTCCCCTTACCTCTAGCTGGGGGCATGAGCGATGAGCCCATGAACCTATTAATGCAACATAGTAAGCATTTTGTTGAGAAGCTTAAGGAGAACGGCCATCCCTTTGCTGACCCTATATACACATTATTATTTTTAACGGCTACCCATTTACCTTTTATTCGAATGACAGATCATGGATTATATTTAATTAAAGAACAGAAGGTCATTGTTCCTTCACATAAGCTATAGTATACAAAATGCCTCTAAATTTTCTTTAACTCTTTACTCAAAAAAAGGATTTATTGATATAATGGAGAAGTGTTTTCGGAAGAAAAGGATATATGGATAATCAGCTAGAAAGGGTGGACAAGTTGAAAAGATGGTGGTTTCTAGGTTTAACCATGCTTTTACTGTTTTTTGTAGTCGCATGTAGTAATAATGAGCCTGTTGATATAGAGGCGCCTGATGAAGCGAATGAGGAAGAGATTGAAGAGGTGGAGGAGGATGTTGAAGCTCCATTTACAGCTTCACTTACTGGACTAGGTGTACAGCAAGAAATAACAGACCGAATTATAGCTGTCATGATTAATAACCAAGGCAGTGCTCGTCCTCAGTCTGGACTTGATCAAGCGGATATGATTTATGAAATTCTTGCCGAAGGAGAAATTACAAGGCTGGTTGCTTTCTTTCAAAGCCAATCTCCTGATGTAATTGGCCCTGTGCGTAGCCTGCGTCCTTATCTTATTGATTTAGCCACAGGCTTTGACGCTGTATTTGCTCACGCTGGAGGATCGCCAGAGGCATTAAGTAGGGTGCAAACAGAAGGGTTAGCCTCATTAGATGAAATCTATAACGCTGGAAACTCGTTTTATAGAGTTGATTTTAGAAGGGCTCCACATAATCTTTATACAAGCTTAGAGAGATTAAGAGCGGGGGCAGAAGGTAGAGGCTTTAGGCAGGAGGGTGAGATTCCTACTCTACTGTTTAAGGATACAGAAGAGGAAATGACAGGTACGGAAGCAACAAATATACGAATTGATTACCATTCCTTGTATCATGTTGCTTATGAGTATGATGAAAGTACTCAGCTATATACACGTACTGTAAGAGACGAGCCTCATATTGATATGGAGACAAATGAAGTTCTCACGACTACCAATTTACTTGTTATAGAAACGCATCACAGAGTTTTAGATGATGTTGGTCGCAGAGCGATTGATGTAATGAGTGAGGGGAAGGGTTATCTTTTCCAAAGGGGGAAAATGCAAGAGGTCGACTGGAAGAGAATTGATGGTGTAATTAGACCTTTAATAAATGGTCGAGAGGTTGGACTATACCCTGGTGTGACGTGGGTAAATGTTATCCCTGATAGCCCTGGGCTAACTGAAAGAGTGCAGATTGGTAATGGAATTGAGCAAGAGGATTCTGATTCTAATGATTAATGTAGCTTCCAGCAAGAGAAGATATAACTTTAAAAGGGGGAATACCTGTGCAAATAGATAAGCTTCGTGGCAAAGAATTAGATCAGCTTTTTAATGCCGTATTGACGTTAAAATCTGTAGAGGACTGCTATATTTTCTTTGATGATTTATGTACGGTCAATGAAATCCAATCCTTAGCTCAGCGCTTGGAGGTAGCACGGATGCTAAGAGAAGGATTTACGTATCATAAGATTGAGTCAGAAACGGGCGCAAGTACAGCAACGATTTCCCGTGTGAAGCGTTGTTTGAATTATGGAAACGATGGCTATATCATGGCGTTAGATCGTATTGAGAAGGAAAAAGGTTCAGATTAAAAAGGGTACAACAAAATAATTAGTAAGCTATACGAATGAATATGTAAGTAAAGGAAGCAGAATGAAGCTATGGGTAAAAACAGTCACATCAAGCAACAGAGCAAGCAACAAAACGAATCACAAATCGGTCACAGAGAGCAGCTAAAAAAGAATAATACACGATTATTTCTGTACTACATGAACAGTGTGCTATTGCCTATTATTTTTATTACCGTAGTCGGAATTTATATGTCTATTCAAGGAATAACGATTGAGCAAGCAGAGTCATTTCCTACTATTGTGGTTTTGGGTATATATTCCGTATTATTGTATCTGAACTTCTTGCTAGTGCGGACGTTAGAGCATAAATGGGTGCATTTTGCTTTTGGTGTGCTTGTTCCTGTAGGTACTTTATTATTTTTAGGGTTTTTCTTACGTTAACAGCTTCTTTTTATATAAAGCTGGAAAGTTATGGTTATAGAAAATATACCACCTAGAATGGGAGTCAGAGAGCGGTAGAATTTCCCCTCTAAAGACATTCATCTTAATAGGTGGTTTTTTATATGTATGGTTTTCCAAACACACAGCACTAAATAATTCCAAACAAATAAAGAATGTATGTTTGCTTTTGACTTTTGTACAGCTTAGGAATTTGGTATAATGTCTGATGAGAGTTAGGAGGAGCGCCATGATTGATACGAGTACCTGGAGACATGCTTTTAAGCTTGATCCAGATAAAGATATAACGGATGAACATCTAGAAGCCCTGTGTGAGTCAGGGACGGATGCCATTATTGTTGGTGGGACATTAGGTGTTACGTTTGATCATACGATTGATTTACTTAGTAGAATTAGACGATATGCTCTGCCCTGCATTCTTGAAATTTCGAATCGTGAGGCGATTGTACCCGGCTTTGACCATTATTTCATCCCGGTTGTACTAAATGCAAAGAATCCAAAATGGTTGTTTGAACCACATATTGAAGTTATTAAAGAGCTTGGTACGATTATTCCTTGGCACGATATATCTACGGTAGGTTATTGTGTGTTAAACAGGGATTCAAGTGTGGCGAAGCTAACAGAAAGTGATACAGAGCTAACTGTGGAGGATGTGCTCGCTTACGGAAGGCTAGCAACACATGTATTGAACCTGCCCTATTTTTATATCGAATATAGTGGGGTCTATGGGGACATTGAACTGGTTAAAGAAGTCTACGGTAGATTAGGAAAAAGCGAAAATGGAAAAATTCAAATGATTTACGGTGGAGGCATTAGCGATAAAAGGCAGGCAGAAGCCATGAATGGTGCTGCTGATATGATAGTGGTCGGAAATTTAATTTATGAAAATATAGAGGCGGCGTTGCAGACAGTAGTGAAGGAGGAAGTGGAATGAATCCAACAGCAGCTAGATTAGTGGACGGTTTGAATGAACAGCAAAGGCTGGCCGTTGTGACGACAGAGGGACCCGTGCTTCTTATTGCCGGTGCAGGAAGTGGAAAGACGAGGGTGCTTACGCATCGCATTGCTTTCCTTTTAGCAGAGAAACGGATTACACCTTGGAATATCTTAGCGATAACGTTTACGAATAAAGCAGCAAAAGAAATGAAGGAAAGAGTAGCTAGGCTCGTTGGTGGAGCAGCGGAGGATATTTGGATTTCTACCTTTCACTCGATGTGTGTACGCATTCTAAGAAGGGATATTGATCGCTTGGGCTACAATCGTAGCTTTTCTATTTTAGACAGTACCGATCAGCTTTCCGTTATTAAGGATGTCATGAAGAGATTGAACATTGATCCTAAAAAGTTTGAGCCAAAAGCCATTCGAGGCAGTATCTCTACGTTTAAGAATGAGTTAAAAACACCTAAGCAGGTTCATCAATTGACTGGCAATTATTACGATAAAATTGTAGCGGATGTTTATGAGGAATATCAAAAGGTCCTTAAATCCAACTCATCCTTAGATTTTGATGATTTAATTATGAAGACGGTTGAGCTTTTTCAAGAGATTCCTGAAGTCTTAGAATTTTATCAGAAGAAATTTCAATATATTCATGTGGATGAGTATCAGGATACGAATAGAGCTCAGTATATGCTTGTGCAAATGCTGGCCGATCAGTTTCAAAATATTTGTGTGGTCGGGGACAGTGATCAGTCCATTTATCAGTTCCGAGGAGCGGATATTAGTATTATCCTATCCTTTGAAAAAGACTATACGAACGCTAAGGTTATTAAGCTAGAGCAGAATTATCGTTCCTCTAAGCGCATACTACAAGCGGCAAATGAAGTAATTAAGAATAATGCGGGTCGAAAGGCTAAGAACCTGTGGACAGAGAATGATGAGGGACAGAAGCTAACGTATTTTCGTGGTCAAAATGAGCATGATGAAGCGTATTTTATTACGGAAAAGATTAAGGAATACTATGATCAAGGTATAGAATATGAGAATGTTGCCATTCTCTACAGAACGAATGCTCAGTCTCGTGTGATTGAGGAGGTTTTCCTCAAGTCAAATATTCCTTATCAGCTAGTCGGAGGAATTAAGTTCTACGATCGAAAGGAAATCAAAGATATTTTAGCCTATTTGCGAGTGATTTCTAATCCTGATGATGATACTAGCTTAAGACGAATCATTAACGTTCCTAAACGAGGAATTGGGCAGGCGACCGTTGATAAGCTAGCCGAATATGCGGCAGAAAAAGGGATGTCCATGTATGCGGCTTTAGGTGAGGTGGATTTTATTGGCTTAAGTGCTCGCGCAACGAATCAGCTTGCTGCTTTTTATGAGCTTATGAAGAATTGGATTCAGATGATCGACTACCTAACGGTGACTGAGCTAACGGAGGAGGTTCTTAGCAAATCTGGCTATCGGGAAGAGCTAGAAAAGGAAAATACGCTAGAATCGAAATCACGCCTGGAGAATATTGAGGAGTTTTTATCCGTTACGCTTGAGTTTGAGAAAAATAGTGAGGATAAGACGTTGCTTACGTTCTTAACGGAGTTGGCCCTTGTTTCAGATATCGACCAAATGGATGAGGACGAGCAGCTTACGAAGGTTGTCTTAATGACCTTGCATTCAGCAAAGGGCTTAGAATTTCCGATTGTTTTCTTAGTAGGTATGGAGGAAGGCTTATTTCCTCATAGTCGCTCCTTGATTGATGAAACGGAGATGGAAGAGGAGAGACGCTTAGCGTATGTAGGTATTACGAGGGCGGAGAAGGAGCTCATTCTAACGAATGCCAAGATGAGAACCATCTTTGGTCAGACGAAGGTTCATCCTGAATCACGCTTTATTGATGAGATTCCAGGAGACATTCTAGAGCGAACGGGTGAGTCAGGCCCTGGGGAGGATGTAGGCTATAGAGCGCTGGCAGGAGTCAGCCCTTCCTCTCGGCAGCTTAGCGGTGGGTTTCGAGGAAGAAATCCAGAATCCAGCCTACGTTATGCACAAGGTAAGACAGGGGCAGCAGGAGCAGAGAATCTAGGATGGACAGTTGGTGACAAAGCGAAGCACGGAAAATGGGGCATTGGAACGGTCGTTAGCTTGAAGGGAGAAGGCGATGATTTAGAGCTGACGATTGCCTTTGATCAGCCTGTTGGCTTAAAGCGACTTTTAGCTAAATTTGCTCCTGTAACGAAAAGCGATTCATAGACTGAGAATCACAATGACCATGCTGAGTTCATGATCAAAAATGAGTAGGGCAAGAAACTGCCGTTCATAGATAAGTAAGCTGTGAGGAAAAGAAAGATGATAACCCAAGGAAAGAGGGAGATATTCGTTGAGTAAGGAGCAAGCCATACAGCGTTTAGAGGAGCTTTATACAGAGATTGAGAATCACAATTATCAATATTATGTTCTCGATCAGCCGACGATTTCAGATCAGGAGTGGGATAAGCTCATGAAAGAGCTGATTGCCTTAGAGCAGGAGCATCCTGAGCTAAAAAAGCCTAATTCTCCAACAGAGAGAGTTGGAGCAGAGCCGCTACCGCACTTTACGAAGGTCACTCATGAAATCCCTATGCTGAGCTTAGGGAACGCTTTTGATGAAGCTGACTTAAGGGATTTTGATCGCAGGGTGCGTCAGGCTCTTGGGCCTGAGGAGCAGGTAGAGTATGTAGCGGAGCTAAAGATTGACGGTTTAGCTGTTTCTTTACGCTATGAGCAGGGGGAGTTCGTGCGTGGAGCGACTAGGGGAGATGGAACAACGGGGGAGGATATCACCCAAAATCTGAAGACAGTTCGATCTATCCCCCTGCGCTTAAAGCAGAAGGTTGATCTGGAGGTTCGTGGAGAAGCATATATGCCGAAGAAGGAATTTGAACGCTTAAATAAAGCACGCGCTGAACGAGGCGAAGAGCTATTTGCTAATCCAAGAAACTCAGCTGCTGGATCCCTGCGACAGCTGAATCCACAAATTGCGGCTGACCGTAAGCTAGATATCTTTTTGTATGGTATTGCTCATTTACAAGGAATAGATGCTGAATCCCATAGTGCTGGATTAGATGCGCTAGAGCAGCTAGGCTTAAAAACAAATAAAGAAAGAGTGGTCTGCCAGTCCGTTGAAAAGCTCCTAGAGTATATTCAAGCCTGGACAGAAAAGCGTGCAGAGCTTCCATATGAGATTGATGGTATTGTCATTAAGGTGAATAAGTATGCTCACCAGCAGCAGCTAGGCTTTACAGCCAAAAGCCCAAGGTGGGCAGTAGCTTACAAGTTTCCTGCCGAGGAATCGATTACAATCCTCCATGACATAGAAATCAGTGTCGGACGGACAGGAGCTGTTACTCCTACCGCTTTGCTAGAGCCTGTATTGTTGGCAGGGACGACGGTAAAGAGAGCGTCTCTACATAATCAGGATTTAATTAAAGAGCGCGATATTCGTATTGGTGATCATGTTATTGTGAAGAAGGCAGGGGATATTATCCCTGAAGTGGTGGGAGTCATCGTGGATAGGCGGACAGGGGAGGAGCAGTCCTATGAAATGCCTACGCACTGTCCTGCTTGCGGAAGCGAGCTAGAGCGTATTGAAGAAGAGGTTGTGCTACGCTGTTTAAATCCTAGGTGTCCAGCTCAGATTCAAGAGGGGATGATTCATTACGTTTCGAGAAATGCGATGAATATTGACGGACTTGGAGAAAAGGTCATTATCCAGCTATATCAGCAAGCTCTTATCCAAGAGGTAGCAGATTTGTATTATTTAGAGCGTGAAAAATTATTACAATTGGAGCGTATGGGAGAAAAGTCGGTAGACAATCTTCTACAATCCGTTGACCAAAGCAAGCAGAACTCCTTAGAGCGACTTGTTTTCGGCTTAGGGATTCGTTTAGTAGGAGCGAAAGCGGCAAAAACGCTAGCACAGTACTTTGAAACGATGGACATGTTAATGCAAGCTACCGAAGAAGATTTAACGAGTATTAATGAAATTGGCCCTAAGATGGCTAACAGTGTAGTTACGTATTTTCAAAAACCAGAAGTGCACCGCTTAATTGAACGACTTAAACAGGTGGGAGTAAATATGGAATATAAGGGCCCTAAGCTATCTGCTGCTGAGGAAAGTGATTCTCCTTTCGCTGGAAAAACAATTGTATTGACAGGGACTCTAGAGCATTTCAAGCGAAACGAATTAAAGGAGAAGCTCGAAGCCTTGGGAGCCACAGTGACAGGAAGTGTGTCAAAAAGCACGGACCTATTGATCGCAGGGGAAAGTGCAGGCTCAAAGCTGACGAAGGCACAGGAATTAAATATTCAGATTATGGATGAAGAGGAATTGCTTAAGCTTTTAGCTGAGTAAGCCGATTTAACTAGTTGACAGATGAAGAATGAAACAAGAGGATCTCAGTAGCTATTATTTGATAGAGCTGAGATCTTTATTTTTGGAAGAACCGTATATAATATTTTACGTAATGACATTTACTCCATAAAAAGTTTATGATAGGCTCGAAAAAGGACATAATTTTCAATTTATTATAAAAGATTAAAGGAGAGGATCAGAAGCATGGGCACAGAGGAGCATAAAAATAAAGAAAATGAAGAAGATGTAATAGGAGGACAATCAGGTAACGAAAATCCTCCAGATCAGGTACAGAATGAAACAGAGCAGCCCTTAACGGAAGAGGAAGCTTGGCATCAGGCTGAAAATACGTATACACCTGAGCAGGAAACAGGCGTTACCCAAGATGCTGTATATCAAACTGAACCAAGTTCACCCTCCTCGGCACACACCCCATCAGAGGAGTCAACAGGCTCAGATAATGATAAGAAGGCAGATCAATTTCAAGCGTATGTGGATCAAGGAAAGAAGATTGGAAAAAACTACTTCTCATTTTTTGTCCAAGCCATCCAAGCCCCAACGAAAGCTTCGGTCAGACATCATGAATCCTTCTCCAATGCAATCGTATCACTTGCTTTAATTACTTTACTTATTCCTACTATTATGTATCTTCAATTTAGACCATTGTTACAGCTTGCATCTATGTTTGGGGGAGGTCCTTCACCAGCAGGAACATTATTTTTCAGACCTCTTTTATATATAGCTTTATTAGTTACTGTCATTGTGTTTATCATATTTGGGATAACAAAGCTGATGAAGGTTCAGTATTCCTTACAGCAGATTGTTGCTAGATTTGGAGCATTGCTTATCGCTCCTATCGGAATTTTAATTGTCAGTTTACTTTTATCTGTAATGCAATTGGGTTGGGGGGTTCCAGTAGCAGGCTTAGGCATTCTTCTTATTTTCTTTTCAGCAGCTTTCACCATATACTCCTTCCGTCATCCAAATGAGGAAGGGCTAGACCCTTACTTTGGTATCATTTTATTACTTGTTGGGATTGGACTATTTAGCAGAATCGTGATGAGCGGAACCTTCAATCTATTTACAAACTTTCTATAGGCATTTATTATAAGCATTTAATAATAAGATAAGTATGTGATGACAGCACATTTAGAAATGGAGTGAGACTGGCATGAAGGAAATCCCTGTATTTTTAGTGAAGGCGAATCAATCGGTTTTAGTTGTGGGCACAGGGCTAGGGATTATTTTGCAAAATGTCTGGATCATCACTTCATTGTTCATTCTCTCCCTGCTTCCTATTATTTTTGGACCAAGGCTTAATCTCGTATTTATGTTTACAAGACGATTGCTTCAAAGCAAAATAGATACGCAGAAAACAGAAGCTGCTGAATTACAGCGCTTTAATCAGACTTTGGCCACCATTCTATTAGGGTTATCAACTCTGATTCTATGGCTAGGGCCTCATTGGAGCGGGTATGTCTTGGCTGGAATGGTTACAGTGGCAGCTGGAGTTGCATTAGCTGGTTTTGCGTAGGCTGCTACATCTATTTTCAGTGGAAGCAATGGAGACATAGAGCTAAGGCCTAGTTACTGGCTAAAAATAGCCTGTATGGGTAATGTGTGATGGATCAATTTTTCGGAAATCTAAGCTTGCACCCTGTGGCTAGGTACAATCTAGCAATAGGGTGTTTTTTCACGACAATCTCTTAAACTGGACAATCTGAGGGAAGCAAACAAAAATCACTCATTCTCAGGAGCTTTCTGAAAGTATGTTTTTATTAGCTACAGTCAGCATGTTATGATGATGGTATAACAGGATATCCTAAAAAGGGAGGAATCGAGTATCATGCGAATCGTATCCATTTGTCCAAGCAATACGGAGCTTTTAGTTTATTTGGGACTAAAAGAAAGCATCGTAGGTTTAGACGACTATTCCGATTGGCCAGCGGATATTCAGCATTTACCGAAGCTTGGCCCTGATTTAGATATTGATATGACGGCTGTTGAAGCATTGAAGCCAGACTTAGTAGTGGCTTCATTAAGTGTTCCCGGCATGGAGAAAAATATTGAAGCGTTAAAGGAACGAGATCTTCCCTACATTGTCCTTAATCCGAATAGCTTACATGAGATTGGTGAGGATTTGATTACGCTTGGTGAGGCAACTAAGCAAACACAAAAGGCACAGGAAGTGTATGAGCAATATCATCGCTTTTTGCAGGACTATAAAAGGATCAGTCAAACGATTCAGCATCCACCGACTCTTTATTGGGAATGGTGGGCTAAGCCTGTGTTTACACCAGGTGGAGTGAACTGGCTCACGGAGATTAGTGAATTAGCTGGAGCAAAGAACATATTTGCTGATCAGAATGTGGCCAGTGTGCAAACGGATTGGGAGGATGTGAGAAGAAGAGATCCTGATTTGATCTCCTTGGTTTGGGTTGGTGTAGAAAAGAGGAGAATTAAACCAGAGCTTGTGTATCAACGTCCAGCATGGGAGACGATGAAGGCGATTCGAAACAAGCAAGTGCACGTATTAGATGAGCCTCTTTATTGCAGACCGTCTCCAAGGCTATTAACAGGGCTTAAAAAGCTAGCTTATTTGCTTCATCCTAATAAGTATCCAGCTTACGTGGAAGGAGATGAGTGGCTTGATGATGGTAGCGGATAAGGTATTTAAGGTATTGATTGTAGAAGGAAAAACGGACGTACAAAGACTCCAGCAGGTTTTGCTTGAAGAGGTTCAGTTTGTTTGCACATATGGGACTTTAAGCGATGATAAAATGGAGGAGTTGATCTACCCTCTACAGGATGAGGAACTCTATATTCTAGTAGATGCGGATGAAGCAGGTATTAAGCTCAGAAAGCAATTAAAGCAGGAGCTACCCAATGCTATTCACCTGTATACAAGGAAAATGTATGGTGAAGTGGCTTCAACACCGCTTGAGTATTTAGCTAGAATCCTCTATCAAGCTCATTTTGAGATAAAAGAAGAGCTCCTAACCCCTCATACCATGTAAGGTTTAAACGAAGGCTATTTCAAGAAGATAGAATATTAGAAAGAATTTTTCTTTGGAGGAACCTCCCTTAAGTTGAACAGGGGGATTCTTTTTTCTTTCTTTTTCTAAAATTGAATAGCTAGGAGGAGAATTTGTGAGCCAAACCGGATTACAGGGAAGTAAGGAACGAGAGCAGTGGAAGTCACGGGTGGGCTTCATGCTTGCAGCTCTTGGGTCAGCAGTAGGGTTAGGGAATATATGGAGGTTTGCTTATGTAACAGGCGAAAATGGTGGAGCAGCCTTCTTAATTATCTATCTAGTTTGTGTCACTCTAATCGGCCTACCTATTGTGCTGGCAGAGTTTGCTATAGGAAGAAAAACCCAAAGTGACGCGGTCGGTTCGTTTGTGAAGCTTGCACCAGGTAAGCCATGGGTGCTAGCAGGGATACTTGGAGTGGCTTCGGCCTTTATCATTTTATCTTTTTATGCGGTAATTTCAGGCTGGTCTTTAAAGTATTTATTCGGATATGTTACGGGAGAGCTTTGGTCTACACCAGCTACAGGCTATGAGGGCTTTTTTTCAGATTTTACGGCTAGTCCTCTAGAACCTCTAATTTGGCAATCTATTTTTATGTTTTTTACCATTGGGATTGTGTTGGCTGGTGTAAAAAAAGGCTTGGAGCTATCGAATAAGATATTGATGCCAGCATTAGCCATCTTGGTCATAAGCTTGGCTATTTATTCGGTTTCGCTAGAAGGCTCCTCTGAAGGTCTTCGATTTCTTTTTTCACCGGATTGGAGTGCCTTTAGTGATCCTAATGTATATTTAGCTGCTTTGGGACAAGCCTTCTTCTCCTTATCCTTAGGAATGGGAGCTTTAATTACGTATGCTTCTTATTTGTCAAAAAAGGAGCGTTTACCTGGAGTTACAGTTGGTGTAGCTACTATGGATACAATGTTTGCTATTGTGGCAGGTGTGATGATTTTTCCAGCTGTCTTTGCGTTTGGGGGAGAGCCTGGAAGTGGACCAGGCTTGGTTTTTATGACTCTACCAAACATTTTTAATAGCATGGCTATTGGAGGAGTAATTGGGTTAGCCTTCTTCCTTTTATTAACGGCGGCTGCTTTATCATCAGCTATTTCTCTGCTAGAGGTTGCGGTTGCTTATTTCATCCGTAAATTTAATTGGAGCAGAAAGAAAGCTACTTTACTCATTGGTGGAGTGATCTATATTTTAGGAATACCGTCCTCATTAGGCTATGGTTTGTTAAGTGACATTAAAATTTTTGGAGAACGAGATATTCTGGACAGCTTAGACTTCCTCGCGTCAGATATTTTCCTTCCTCTAGGTGGTCTAATCATTGCCTTATTTGTAGGATGGGGTTGGAATAAGGCGGAGGCGTTAAAGGAGTCTGATCTTGGTAGAACAGCACTAGGAAAGGTATGGTACAACCTCTTAAAATATGTGGCTCCTATTGCTATCCTATTAGTGTTTTTACAAGCGTCTGGATTATTAGCTTTCTTTGGTCTAGGTGGGGAATGATTATGTGAATATAAGTTAAAAAAGCTGGATGACGGCAACGTAGCTGCAGATAAATCTGCAAGTAACGAAATGTCATCCAGCTTTTTAATAGGTCGCTAGTTTATGATGCTTTAGTCTTCCGTTATGAAAGGTAAAGGAGTTTCCTACACGAATGCTTTCTGCTCAAATTGAGTAATCTTATCCTGCTGAAGAAGGGTTAAACCAATATCATCTAGACCTTTGAGTAGCATTTCTTTACGGAATGGATCAACGTCAAATGTAGCCTCAAAGCCTGTGTTATCTGTGACCTTTTGCTGCTCTAAATCAACGTCTAGCTTGTACCCTTCCGTTTGTTCTGTCTTTTCGAAAAGCTGCTGTACCTGCGCTTCTGATAGCTGAATAGGCAGGATTCCATTTTTAAAGCAATTGTTGTAAAAGATATCGGCAAAGCTTGGGGCAATGATGACCTTAAAGCCGTGATCAAGCAACGCCCAAGGAGCATGTTCTCTAGAGGAACCACAGCCAAAATTTTGGCGTGCTAGAAGAATAGAAGCTCCTTCATACCTAGGCTGATTTACCTCGAATTCTAGATTTTCATCCCCATTATCAAGGTATTTCCAATCATAAAAGAGGAACTGACCGAATCCGGTTCGCTCAATTCGTTTTAAGAATTGCTTAGGTATAATCGCATCAGTATCAATATTTGCTCGATCAATGGGAACGACGGTACCGTTATGTGTGATAAAAGCGTCCATTATAGGGCCTCCTTCTGGGCTGTTGCTTGATCGGATGGCTGAGATTTAAAATCCCACTTGCGTACATCCACAAAATGTCCTGAAATAGCTGCAGCGGCTGCCATCATTGGACTAACTAAATGAGTTCGCCCTCCTTTACCCTGCCGTCCTTCAAAGTTACGGTTAGAGGTGGAGGCACAGCGCTCACCTGGCTGAAGAATATCATCGTTCATGGCTAGACACATACTACAGCCTGCATCACGCCACTCAAATCCAGCAGCCGTAAAGATTTTATCTAGTCCTTCCTCCTCAGCTTGAGCTTTAACCGTTCTAGAGCCCGGTACAACCATTGCATGAACATGATCAGCTATTGAATAACCATTAACTACCTTAGCGGCTGCTCGCAGGTCCTCAAGACGTCCATTCGTACATGAA
The DNA here is from genome assembly GCF_030813115.1 of Bacillus horti. Taxonomy (NCBI): domain Bacteria; kingdom Bacillati; phylum Bacillota; class Bacilli; order Caryophanales; family Bacillaceae; genus Caldalkalibacillus; species Caldalkalibacillus horti. The sequence continues at coordinate 42,972 of NZ_JAUSTY010000014.1, forward strand.
CCGATAAACACCCGATCGATTTTGATGTCTGAAATCCGAGTTCCTGCAGAAAGTCCCATATAATCTAAGGCTAGCTGTACGGTCTTTTTATCTGTTGCTGTTTCAAAATCAGCTGGATTCGGTACATTGGAGCTAATGTTGGCTCCCATTCCTGGACTTGTACCCCAAGTAACCTGTGGCTCTAACTCAGCAAGATCAAGCTCTACACGGAAATCATAGCTTGCACCAGGATCTGTTTTTAGTGCATCCCAACGCTCCACATACTGGTCAAACTCATCGGCTTTAGGAGCGTGTGCGCGACCTTTTAAGTAGGAATAAGTTGTTTCGTCAGGTGCAATCAGGCCAGCTCTTGCTCCACCTTCTATGGACATGTTACAAATCGTCATTCGTTCCTCCATAGAAAGCTCCTTTAGAATATCACCTGTATATTCAATGACCGTTCCTGTAGCGAAATCTGTACCATATTTGGCGATAACCCCTAGAATAATATCCTTTGCTCCTGTACCTGGTGGGAGAGCACCTTTAAGGTGAACCTCCATCGTTTTTGGTTTGCTCTGAGGGAGACACTGGGTAGCAAGTACATGCTCTACCTCACTTGTTCCGATCCCGAACGCAAGGGCTCCAAATGCACCGTGTGTGGAGGTGTGGCTGTCTCCACATACGATTGTTTTACCAGGCCATGTTAGACCTAGCTCTGGACCTATAACGTGTACAATTCCTTGGTTTGGGTGGTTTAGATCAAATAGAGGAATCTTAAATTCCTTACAGTTTGCCGAAAGGGTAGACATTTGTTTTGCCGAAATTGGATCCTTAACCTCAGGTAGGTTTTGCGTAGGAACATTATGATCCATTGTAGCAAACGTCAGATCAGGGCGGCGAACGCTTCTGCCTGCTAAGCGAAGTCCTTCAAACGCTTGGGGTGAGGTGACCTCATGAATTAAATGGAGATCAATATATAAAAGGCTCGGTTTTCCTGGCTCCTCATGAACGATATGCTGCTCCCAAATCTTTTCAAACATGGTTTTCTTATGTGTAGACACGTCTAGTCCTCCCTTTTCATTCCAACACAGTCCGATGAGAATCAATTGAGAATTAGTATTAATATTCAGACAAATGTTTTTAATATAGTATTTTATCAGAAAAAAAAATTTTGAGAACCCTTATGTGGCCTGATTTTACGCATGCTGGGACAGGTAAACAAAGCTATAACAGCTATGAAAACGCTTCAAAAAAATTAATAATAACTTTCAGGTAAGCGATTGCAAGAAAAACGGGCTAAAAATAGGGGTTGAAATCAGTTGTAGTCTCATGTAAGATAAACAGCAATATAAATATTGTTCAGTTTTGAATTTTCAGATTAATCAGAGCTGTGTGTTTATGTAAGAAATAGTAGCTTTTACAGTTGAACCTTGAATTTAAGCTTTAAACGGAAGGTTATCTAGGGTTCCATTTCATATTACTGCCAAGGGCAGTGAAAGGAAGGTTGGTCCGAGCGATAACAGGCTAGTCCACTAGCTACACCGTGAGGATAAAAGCCTCTGCGGAAGGTTCTGTTTAACGTACGTTTCTAAAAGAAGCATAAGACTAGTTTGTTGCATAGCTGTGACAAGCTTGATTGTGTAGAACGTATGGATTGACAGATGATCTTCCACATAGGGGCTTTTGGTTTTTTTTACATTCTTTTTGTCAGTTTTTATGACAAAGGTCAAAGTAATTAAGGATTTATTTTTGATAAAAAATCGGCGTGATAAATGGGGGGATAGCAGGGAACAGAATGTATCAATGTTGTCATTAATAGAAACCTGTAACCACAAATTTTAGTGATTTAAAGCGGTATGGCTTGCTAGCATTAAAATGTTTGAATATTCTACGATTTAAATCGAACCTATTTTTAACCCAAGCAAGAATAGGGAGATTTTTAAAAACGAATAGGAGGGGCAAATGATGTCAGCTCACGTAAAGGAGCGATCTATTGATCCTAGTAAAAATGAATCTGAGTGTACAATGAATGGAGCACAAATCCTGTTTGAATGCTTGAAGCAAGAGCAAGTAGACATCATGTTTGGTTATCCAGGAGGAGCAGCCTTACACATCTACGATGCTCTATACAAAGCGGATATTAGACATATTTTAGCAAGGCATGAGCAAGGAGCCATTCACATGGCAGAAGGGTATGCAAGAACTACTGGAAAACCGGGTGTTGTCCTCGCTACTTCCGGACCAGGTGCTACAAACCTTGTTACTGGTCTAGCCGATGCGTATATGGATTCACTTCCATTAGTTGTTTTTACAGGTCAGGTAGCAAGCACGGCCATCGGGACGGATGCTTTTCAAGAAGCTGATGTGTTAGGAATAACGATGCCGATTACGAAGCATAACATCCAGGTCAGAGACGTTCGGGATTTACCTCGTATCATCAAAGAAGCCTTCTATATTGCTACTAACGGACGTAAGGGCCCTGTTCTCATTGACATTCCCAAGGATGTATCAGGGGCAGAGACGTTGTTTAACTATCCTGATGAGGTTCAGCTAAGAGGTTTTAAGCCAACCACCGTACCTAATTTGGTTCAAATTCGGAAAATGAAACAAGCAGTTAGTAAAGCGAAAAAGCCGGTTATCTTAGCAGGGGCAGGAGTCTTATTTGCTCAAGCTAATACATTACTCCTTGAGTATGTGGAGAAAGCAAGGATTCCTGTAACCAATACACTGCTAGGTCTAGGAGGGGTTCCAGCAGAGCATCCTTTATTTTTAGGAATGTGTGGTATGCATGGGACGTTTACCGCTAATATGGCCATCCAGCAAGCTGATTTATTAATATCTGTTGGCGCACGGTTTGATGACCGGGTGACTGGACGCCTAGATCAGTTTGCTCCTAACGCTCGTGTTATTCATATTGATATTGATCCAGCTGAGATCGGTAAGAATGTGGAAACAGATATCCCGATCGTAGGAGATGCGAAGGAAGCCTTTAAGCTGTTACTCCAGGAAGGGATTGAAGCGGCACATTCTGAGGATTGGCTTACTGAGCTAAGCGGATGGAAGCAGCAGCATCCGTTATGGTACGAGAACGATGGTCAGACACTTAAGCCGCAAAACGTGTTAGAGGTACTAAATGACACAACTAAGGGTGAAGTGATCGTCGCTACTGACGTAGGGCAGCATCAAATGTGGACGGCTCAATACATCCATTTTTCAACACCAGATCGCTGGGTTAGCTCCGGGGGACTAGGAACAATGGGCTTTGGTTTTCCTGCCGCCATCGGAGCAGCGTTAGGTCAGCAGGAGCTTCCAGTCGTTGCCGTTGTAGGTGACGGAGGCTTTCAAATGAATATTCAAGAGCTTGTAACTATTAACAACTATCATATTCCTGTAATTACGATCATTCTCAATAACGCTTCTTTAGGAATGGTACGCCAATGGCAGGAGATCTTCTATGATGGTCGATACTCACAGTCCTTGCTCCCGCAAAATCCTGACTTTGCTAAAGTGGCAGAAGCGTTTGGCGTGAAGGGATATAACGTATCCAACATAGATGACTTCAAAGTGGCCTTACAGGAGGCTCTGCAGTCAAAAGCACCAGCTGTCATTGATGTACAGGTTACGCAAAATGAAAATGTCTTCCCTATGGTTTCTCCAGGGACTGCGCTACATGAAATGGTTGGTGTAAAAGGGAGGGATATCCTATGAGGAGAATCATCTCCGTCTTAGTTAATAATACTTCTGGAGTTTTGGCTCGTATGGCGGGTTTGTTCGCTAGAAGGGGCTTCAATATCGAAAGCTTAACCGTTAGCCCAACAGAGGATCAGAGCTTGTCTAGGATTACGCTAGTGGTCGTTGGCGATAAAAAGATTACGGAGCAAATGATTAAGCAGCTCTACAAGCAAATTGATGTCCTGAAGGTTACAGACCTAACAGAGGACCCGGTGATAGCAAGAGAGCTTGTACTGATCAAAGTGGCTGTGAATCACCAAAATAGACCAGAAATTAATCATCTAGTGGAGCCCTTCAGAGCGACGATCATTGATGTAGGCAGGGAGTCTGTCACCATTCAATCGACAGGGGACACAGAGAAAAACGAAGCTTTAATTGAGCTTCTACGTCCCTTTGGAATCAAAGAGATTGCTAGAACAGGTGTGACAGCCATGGCCAGAAGTCAAAAGAAAAGCTTACAAACTGTTCATTTAATGAACATTTAAGTACCGAACATCTAATGTCATCCAATGACTAGATGAAATCAACCAACGAGAGAATAGATGAACTTCTGAACGTTCAGTTGAGAAGTCCATTTCACAAAACATATAAACATCTACAAATTAAACAGATGGAATTAAAGGAGAGAATAATAATGGCAAACATGTATTATGACGAACAGGTATCTCAACAGGCTCTACAAAATAAAAAGGTAGCCGTAATCGGTTATGGGAGTCAGGGGCACGCACAAGCACAAAATCTAAGAGATAGCGGCATTTCCGTTGTCATTGGTTTAAGAGAAGGAAGGTCTTGGACGAAGGCCGAAGAGGATGGCTTCCAAGTTCTTTCACCAGGCGCAGCAGCCGCTGAAGCTGACGTCATTATGATTCTTCTTCCAGATGAAACACAGGCTAAGGTGTATCAGGACGAAATTAAGCCAGCTCTAGCTCCAGGGAAAGCTGTATTCTTCTCCCACGGCTTTAATATCCATTTTGGTCAAATTGTTGTTCCTGCTGATGTAGACGTCGCTATGGTTGCTCCGAAAAGTCCAGGTCATTTGGTTCGACGAGTATTTGAAGAGGGTGGTGGAGTACCTGGCTTAATCGCTGTTCATCAAGATGCAACGGGCGAAGCAAAGGATTTAGCATTAGCCTATGCGAAAGGGATTGGCTGTACGAAGGCAGGTGTCATTGAAACAACGTTTAAGGAAGAGACAGAAACAGATCTGTTTGGAGAGCAAGCGGTGCTTTGTGGAGGAACTACGGCATTAATCAAAGCGGGTTTTGAAACATTAACAGAGGCTGGCTATCAGCCTGAGGTAGCATACTTTGAATGTTTACACGAGCTAAAGCTTATCGTAGATCTGCTCTATGAAGGAGGCCTATCGTATATGCGCTATTCCATTTCCGATACGGCTCAATACGGTGACTTTATGGTCGGTTCTAGAATGGTGACAGATGAGACGAAAAAGGAAATGAAGAAGGTACTAGAAGAAATTCAAACGGGTAAATTCGCACAAAACTGGATTCTTGAGAATCAAACAAACCGCCCTGTATTTAATGCCATTCAAGCTAAGGAGCAGGAGCATCCTATTGAAAAGGTTGGACAGGAGCTACGTGAAATGATGAGCTGGATCAAAAGCAAAAAAGCTCCCGAGGGGGTGAAAGCGTAGCATGCGAAAGATTACCGTTTTTGATACGACATTACGAGACGGAGAACAATCTGCCGGAGTGAACTTAAATCTACAAGAGAAACTAGAGATAGCTAGGCAGCTTGAGCGTTTAGGTGTAGATATTATTGAGGCCGGTTTTCCTGCCGCCTCTCCTGGGGACTTAGCGTCCACCAAGGAGATTGCTCAGACGATCAAAGGGGCAAGTGTAACAGGATTAGCTAGAGCTTCAAAAAAAGATATCGATGCCGCTTGGGAAGCGCTAAAGGTTGCTGCTGAGCCAAGGCTTCACGTGTTTTTAGCAACCTCTCCGATTCATCGTCAGCACAAGCTTAAGATGAGTAAGGACGAGGTCGTGGCTAAAGCGGTAGAAACAGTTCGTTATGCGAAAACATTTTTCCCACAGGTTCAATTCAGCGCTGAGGACGCTGGACGGACTGAGCTAGAGTTTTTGAGAGAGGTCATAACTGCTGTCATTGATGCTGGTGCTACGGTGGTGAATATACCTGATACGGTCGGCTACCTAATGCCGGAGGAGTACGGTGCGATCTTTAAATATCTTAAGGATGAGGTGCCAAATATAGATAAGGCTCTGCTGAGTGCCCATTGTCATGATGATCTAGGGTTTGCTGTGGCTAACAGCTTAGCGGCGATTCAAAACGGAGCTACTCAGGTAGAAGGTACGATTAATGGTATTGGAGAGCGAGCTGGAAACGCGGCTCTTGAGGAAATCCTTGTGAACCTAAACATTCGTCAGGATTTCTATCAAGCAGAAGCTAGGGCTAAGCTCGATCAGCTTTCTAGAACAAGTCGTCTAGTGGCTAGCTTGACAGGGATGCAGGTTCCTCCAAACAAAGCAGTTGTGGGAGCTAATGCGTTCGCTCATGAATCAGGCATTCATCAGGATGGAGTCCTAAAAGAGCGTACAACGTATGAGATTATATCTCCTCAGCTAGTGGGACTTGATTCTAACCAGCTGGTGTTAGGGAAGCATTCAGGTCGGCATGCTTTAAAAGAGCGGATGGAATTCTTAGGCTACTCTCTTAGTGAGGAACAGCTACAAGACTTGTTTATTAAATTCAAGGAGTTAGCTGATAAGAAGAAGGAGCTTCATGATGATGATCTAGTTGCTTTAGTGCATGACAGCACACTAACAGAGGATGGAGATGTATTTAAGCTAGATTATCTACATGTTTCTTATATGAACTCTATTGCAACAGCGACTATTCGTTTGGAGACACCTAGCGGTTTACAAACAGAAGAAGCAGCTATCGGGTCGGGAAGTGTAGAAGCGATTTATAATACCATTGAAAAGATGGTTCAGATGAGAATTCACCTCCTAGATTATAAGATTCGCAGTCTATCCAAGGGTAGAGACGCGCTAGCAGAAGTATATGTGAAGGTTTCCTATGAAGGATTCGTTGGGACGGGGCGCGGAATTGATCACGACGTACTAGGAGCAAGCTCTAAGGCGTTTATTGATAGTATTAACCGCCTACGAAAAATGAAGAAGCCTAAGCATTTTATTGAGGATCAGGAGGAGTACTCCACTCATTGTGTACAGGATTCCTTTAACTAAGTTAACTAAATCGACTAGATAAGGCTAGATAAGGCTAGATAAGGGTCGCTTCCCTTCATAAGAAGCGAAGTCGGCCCAAATAGCTGATAAAATTAAATAACAACAAAGATTGAACCTGAGTGGAGAGACTGAGAGGAGCTAACGATGGAGAAAAAGATAGTGGTCTTGCCCGGAGACGGAATCGGAAAAGAAGTTGTCGATGAGGGCATTAAGGTATTAGATACGGTAGCGGAACTGTTTGGTCATCAATTTAAGTATGAGGAAGATGTGATTGGTGGAGCGGCTCTGGATCAATTCGGGATTCCACTGAGGGAAGAAACACTGGAGAAATGCCAGCAAGCTGATGCGGTGCTTTTAGGAGCGGTGGGTGGCCCAAAATGGGACACACTTCCTGGTCATCTTCGTCCGGAAAAGGCGTTACTCGGATTACGTAAAGGATTAGGGCTATTTGCTAATCTTCGTCCGGTAGAAGTGTTTGGACCAGTTGTTGAATCCTCTACGTTAAAACGAGAGGTTGTTGAAGGAGTAGATGTTCTGGTCGTTCGAGAGCTGACAGGAGGTATCTACTTTGGTCTAAAGGATCGCGGAGAGTATGATTCTGGTGAAGCGTGGGCTAAGGATGAATGTATCTACTCTGTAGAAGAGGTTAGGCGAATCGCCAAGGTAGCCTTTGAGGCGGCAAGGGGGCGCCGGAAGAAGGTCACCTCCGTAGATAAAGCAAATGTGCTAGAGACAAGTCGTCTATGGAGAGAGGTTATACAGGAGGTCCATCAGGAATATCCAGATATTGAATTAGAGCATATGCTTGTGGATAACGCAGCCATGCAGCTTGTCAGACAGCCAAAGCAATTTGATGTGCTTGTGACGGAGAACATGTTCGGTGATATTCTTAGTGATGAAGCGTCTGTATTAGCTGGTTCAATTGGCTTAATGCCTTCGGCTAGTCTTGCTGATGCAGGAGGACTTGGGATGTATGAGCCTGTTCATGGAACAGCCCCTGATATAGCTGGACAAGGGAAGGCGAATCCACTGGCCACTATTTTATCCTGTGCCATGCTACTCAGGTATTCCTTTGGCTTAGAACAGGAGGCTGATGTGATCGAAACGGCGGTAAAATCCGCTCTAGAACAAGGCTGGAGGACACCTGATCTAGTGCTCAGTCAAGATGATCCAAAGTCAGTACTAGGTACGACGGAGATCACGAATAAAATTATTGAGTATATTCGCAAAAGCGCACTTATTCAATCATAAAAAATTTTATGAACAGCATATTTTCAATACGCAAACGCAATCAGGAGGGATTGTTATGGGGGAGCGCCTCATCTATATGTCGGGGAAATTTGTACCACAGTCAGAAGCAAAGGTTTCTGTGTTTGATCATGGTTTTTTATACGGTGATGGAATTTTTGAAGGACTTAGGGTATATGAAGGAAATATTTATAAAAGTCGTGAGCATCTCATTCGTTTATACGAATCAGCTAAATCCATTATGTTAGATATTCCTATGACTATCGATGAATTGGAAGAGGTCATGGTGGAAACGGTCAAAAAAAATGACCTAAGAAATGCGTATATCCGATTGGTTATTTCTCGAGGACCAGGAGATTTAGGTTTAGATCCGTTTACCTGTAAAAATCCTGAAATTATTATTATTGCTGATCAGGTTCGTCTTTTCCCACAGGAGTTATATGACAAAGGCTTAGATATTGTCACGGTTCCAACCCGACGCAATACACCTGATGCGCTAAATCCAAAGATTAAGTCCTTAAACTACCTGAACAATGTGCTAGTGAAAATCGAAGCTCGGCGAGCAGGTGTACTTGAGGCTCTAATGCTTAACCATGAAGGATATGTTTGTGAGGGAAGTGGAGACAATATCTTTCTTGTAAAGAAAGGGAAGCTGATCACACCACCAACATATTTAGGAGCACTAGAAGGAATCACGAGAGAAACGGTGATGGAGCTTGCTAAAGCTAAAGGGTATGAGGTTGTAGAAACTCCGTTCACAAGACATGACGTGTATGTAGCGGATGAGTGCTTCCTAACAGGTACAGCTGCCGAGGTTATTCCTGTCATTTCTGTAGACGATCGTATTGTAGGTGATGGTACTCCTGGACCAGTTACAAAAGAATTGATTCAGAGCTACAGACAAGTTGTGACAGAGGATGGGAGACAGGTATATCCTGAAAAAGTGGTAAATATTACAGCATAGAAAAACGATCTATACAATTGTCATAGCTAGAGATTTTCATCGATCCTTACCTTAATTATTAGAGCATTAAATGCTATAATGGTTAAGGTGAGGATTTTTTGTTTTTTAGTCCTAGAATGTAGTCCACCCTTTTACTTGAAGCCGAAGAATTGAGTAGAAGGAAATGGAGTCGATTATAAATTATTACAGGACTTTAGGTTGACATGAATCCTCATTGAATAACGAATACTTGTTAAGATGAAATCTCAATATAGTTGGATAATAGATTTGTATTTAAATAGCTCTTAGAAGGATAGGTGTTATAAATAGTGATGGATTCAGTTTGGAATAAACCTTGGTACAAAAAAAGCTGGCTTAAGACAGGTGTTACATGTAGTCTACTCATTTTAATGTTAACAGGCTGCCTGCCGGATCGAACTGATACAACTGATGAGCTAGATCTTGATTTGCCACCAATTGATCATGCTCCTACTGTATATGTACAGGAGGATTACTATAGTGCCTTGCTTCCTTTTGTGACTAGCCAAGCTAGAGGAACCCTGGACACGTATTTAGGAAGATATCGACTAGACGCTGAGCGGTTGGAGCTTGGACTTCTAGAGTTAGCTCAGGACGTTTTTCCTACGGAGTCTCATCTATATAGGGAAGGGCAGTTTATTACGAAAGAAGAAATTCAATCTTGGTTAAGAATTCAAAGTGATGACTACCCACTTGGGCTCAACCCAGAGGATAAGGATGAGCGTGTGCTTCTGCATATTTTAGAGCACAATTACTGGGATACGAGAGCAAATGCCTTACAAGGGATTGTTATTGGATTATCTCTAGCTCCTCGCTATACAAGTGTAGAGGAGGTGGGCGGTAATACGGAAACAAGACAGCTCTATTACTCTGACGATGAGCTACGTAATTATGGTCAGGCCATGGCTAATAAAATTGCTGAGCGTTTAAGAGGGAAGCTACGCAACACAGAGTACAGTGATATCCCGATTGTTTTTGCGTTATATAGACTAGAGGAGCAGGACAATTTAGTTCCTGGGAACTTTTTATCTACAGGGATCTCTAGACAAGCCCAATATGAGGTTTCCGAGTGGAGAACGATTAATGAGATTTATTTTCTTTTCCCATCGGGGCCATTGAATCGTTTTGAAAATGAACGGTCCTTAACAAATGCTACACAATTTGATGAGTTTAGAAATCAAGTACAGGAATATTTTCCGAATTATATTGGTATTGTGGGCTTTGGGAGATATTTAGACGAAAATCTAGTTGAACTAACGATTACAGCAAACACAGAGTTCGCCGCGAAGACCGAGGTTATTCAGCTCACACAATTTTTGGGTGGTCAGGCGATGGAGCTCTTTCCTGAAAATGTTCACCTAAATATCTATGTGCAGTCAATTAATGAGCCACAATCAATCTTTATAAGGCCAACCGAAGGTGAGCCTATTATGCATATTTATCGAAAATAGTAACAAATATATTTGATGGATTTCATAATTATCGTTACAATAGGATTGAATAAAAGTTACGTGATCTTTAATTGCACGTAAAAATGTGGGAATAGGTTTAATACCTTGTACAAATGTCTTCCTTGTTAAAGGGAAGAGATCGTACAAAAAATCCTAGTAAGGAGGAAGTAAAACATGGTAGTAGATTACAGACCAGAACCGTTTACAAATTTTAAAGATGAGCAAAACCGTCAGGATTTTGAGGTAGCCTTAAAGAAAGTGGAGCAGGAGCTTGGACAGGATTATCCACTTATCATTAACGGGGAACGTGTAACAACAGACTCTAAAATTACCTCAGTAAATCCTTCAGATAAATCAGTTGTTGTTGGTACCGTATCAAAAGCGGATCAAGCCCTTGCTGAAAAAGCAATTCAAGCAGCTGCTCAAACGTTTGAGGAGTGGAAAAAGGTAACAGGACCACAAAGAGCTCGCTATTTATTTAAAGCGGCAGCTATTCTTCGCCGTCGTAAGCATGAGTTCTCTGCCTGGTTAGTTTATGAAGCAGGTAAGAGCTGGGGAGAAGCGGATGCAGATACAGCTGAAGCGATTGACTTCTTAGAGTTTTACGGACGTGAAATGATTCGTCTAAGTGAGCAACAGCCTTTAACTCGTCTTGATGGAGAAGATAATGAATTAACTTACATTCCACTTGGTGTAGGAGTTGTCATTCCACCATGGAACTTTCCATTAGCTATTATGGCAGGAATGACAACAGCTTCTCTAGTAGCAGGAAATACAGTTGTGCTTAAGCCGGCTAGTACGACACCTGTTGTTGCAGCTAAGTTCGTAGAAGTATTAGAGGAAGCAGGAGTTCCAGCAGGAGTTGTGAACTATCTGCCTGGTAGCGGAAGTGAAGTTGGAGATTACCTTGTCGATCACCAATTAACTCGTTACATTAGCTTTACTGGATCTCGTGACGTAGGTCTACGCATTAATGAGCGTGCAGCTAAGAAAACTGACGGACAAAAATGGATCAAGCGTCTAGTAGCAGAAATGGGTGGAAAGGACACGATTGTCGTTGATAAGGATGCTGATTTAGAGCTAGCTGCTCAAAATATTGTGTTCTCAGCTTTCGGCTTTTCTGGTCAGAAATGCTCTGCCTGCTCTCGTGCTGTCGTCCACCAAGATGTGTATGATGAAGTCTTAGAAAAAGCAGTTGAGCTAACCAAGCAATTAACGATCGGAAATATTAAAGAACGTGATATTTATACAGGTCCAGTTATTGATGAGTCTGCTCAGAAGAAAGTCCTTGATTATATTGAAATTGGTAAAAAGGAAGGTCGTCTGGTTGCAGGTGGTGAAAAAGGACCTGAAGAAGGGTTCTTCGTACAGCCTACCATTTTTGCTGATGTAGCCCCTGATGCTCGTCTTATGCAAGAAGAAATCTTCGGACCAGTTGTAGCGTTCTGTAAAGCTGATGACTTTGATCATGCATTAGAGATTGCTAATAATACAGAGTATGGCTTGACAGGCTCAGTATTTTCTAGAAATAGAAGTCACTTAGAGCGTGCTCGTGATGAGTTCCACGTAGGAAATCTATATTTCAACCGTAAGTGCACGGGAGCGATTGTTGGTGTGCATCCGTTTGGTGGATTCAACATGTCTGGAACAGATTCCAAAGCAGGTGGAAGAGACTACCTACTATTGTTTACTCAGGCTAAATTAGTTTCTGAGCTACTTTAGTTATAATCGCTAGCACCTACTATAAAGCAATACAAGTTATAAGCACTACAAGTTTAAAAGCACTACAAGTTACAAACTATAGATTATTTTATACAAAGAAGGCCAAGAGGTGTACTCTCGGCCTTCTTTTTTACATAAGGATCATTATATTTCACCGTCTAATTGGGTCATACTAATCCTACTACTGATTAGAGGGTGACTACCGTGCTTCTATACCTGTTTCCTTTATTATCTTCCTTTACATTTGTGTATTTATTTATCCCTATCGTCAGCAAATGGGCTCATCAATATCAGATTATTGATCGCCCGACGCAGCGCAAGCAGCATCAAGGCGTAATCCCTCTCACTGGTGGATTAGCTATCTTTCTAGGGGTCATGCCTCTCGTTTTTATTTTCCTCGGTGTAAACCAAATGACGTTAACATTTCTTCTTGGCAGTGTTCTAATTGTAGGCATAGGACTTATAGATGATTGGTATAAAGGAAAAAGCAAAGAGCTGTCTCCATGGCCGAAGCTCTTTTTTCAAGGCCTTGCCGCTACAGTCCTTTTTCTAGGAGGAACTAGGATTTATGGGATTAGTGATTGGTTCGGGGACTCGGGGATTCACTATTTTCCTATGTGGCTTTCCTTCTTAACCACGTTTCTTTGGGCTGTTGGTTTGATGAACATGCTGAACTTTATTGACGGAATGGATGGATTGGCTAGCGGCATTAGTGGTTTTATTATGCTTACCCTGTTTTTTATTGCTTTTTTAAAAGGTGAGATGTCTGTTGCCCTCTTAGCTATTGTCATGACGGGAGCCATTTTAGCTTTTCTTAGGCACAACTTTCACCCTGCTTCTATTTTTTTGGGTGATTCAGGAGCGATGTTTTTAGGCTTTACGATTGCCTTTTTATCCATTGAAGGAGCCATGAAGGGGGCTACACTGATCTCCTCTGTTGTTTTACTTTTAACTTTAGGTATCCCTATATTTGATACACTGCAGGTCATCCTTACACGATTAAAGGAAGGTCGCCCGATATACAAGGCTGATCGATCTCATCTTCATCATCGTCTACTCTCCAAGGGTTTAAATCAACGACAGGTGATTGTCATACTTTATTTGATTGGCTTTGGATTTTCTCTGATGTCTTTATTTTTGTTTTTCTTTTTTGATTAGACATGTAAAGTCTTCATAGAATAGGAATTAGACGATCTATTAACTCTATCTCTTTGCATAGCTCAATTAATTGATGAATGCCATAAAGCTGTTGACGATTACGCTCGTGGATGCTAACCAGAGCGTTTTCTGTCACCTTTTTGGCTTTTTCTAAACTATGGTGTTCTACAGCTTGTACAATTTCTTTCATGTTCTCTAAAAAATAGACCGTTTTTCTTAAGGTGCGTATCAGTAAAATTTGCCGGATGTGCATAGGGGTAAATAGGCGGTAGCCATTTTCAGGGTCTCGTTCAGGTATAATTAATCCTTCCTTCTCCCAGTGGCGTATAGCAGAAGGCTGAACATCAGCAATTTTGGCGACCTCTCCAATGTTCATTTGACTCTTAAGCCTTTTACTAGCAGATACAGGTACATCAGGGTCTTGCAATAGGGCAAGTGTCTGATCGGCTACGACCTTTTCTTGCTGCAGAACGGCTTGCTCTTTGTTTACAAGCCAAAAGGCTGTATCGACATCTCTATTTTGAATATGACGAAGTACGTCACAGGTTAGAGCAACTCCAAAGCCAGCAAACATGGCACGCAGACAACGGAAATAAGCTAAATGGACCTTCGTGTAGAGACGATAACCGTTTGGAGCACGATCAGGTGCTGGAACGACTCCCCAAGATTCGTAGTGTCGTAACGCACTTGTACTTATATGGAGCTCTCTGGCAATTTCAATAGGTTTGTAGTAGCGCATCTTATATCCCCCTAGCTGAAGTAGTTTAACTATATCAGACCATTTGTTTAGTAGGCAAACGTTGTCTAGATCCATAATGAAATATAAATATACGAAGGGGGAAAGGGCTTGATCGTATTGATTGAAGCTTTTTTCTTTGATATCATCTATTTAATGCGATAAAGAGAGAAAGTGGAGGTGTCAGAATGAGCACGATCACGAAAAAGGATGTTGAACATGTCGCTCACTTAGCAAGGCTAGAGCTATCGGGGGAAGAGGTTCAGACGTTCACAGAACAGCTGGATTCGATTTTAACGTTTGCTGAAAAACTAAATGAATTAGATACGGAGAATGTTGAGCCGACCACACACGTGCGGGACATCACAAATGCTGTTAGAAAGGATGAGATACGTCCTTCTTTAACAGCAGAAGAAGCATTAAAAAATACAGAAGAGCATAAGGAGCAGCAGGTCAAGGTTCCGAGTGTATTTGAAAGCTAGGGGGAGAGCAGATGTCTCATTTAGATTTAAAGCTGAGTGATTTACATAAGCAGCTTAAGGATGAAGATTTAACCGTTACACAGCTAGTTGAAGAAGCGATAGCTCAAATAAGGCAAGTCGATGGACAGGTACAGGCTTTTCTTACTATAGATGAGCAAGGGGCTTTAGCGAAGGCAGCTGAGCTGGACAAGCAATTAAATGATACTGAAGCTACTCTTGATGAGCAGGGCATTTTGTTCGGTCTACCAGCAGGCATTAAAGATAATATTTCGACTAAAGGGCTCAAAACAACATGTGCTAGTAAGCTGTTAGAGAATTTTGTCCCTGTCTACAACGCAACCGTTGTGGATAAGCTTGACCAAGCTCAATCTGTTACAGTTGGTAAGCTGAATATGGATGAGTTTGCGATGGGTTCTTCCAACGAGAATTCAGGCTATGCGGTTACAAGGAATCCATGGAATCTAGATTATGTACCTGGAGGATCAAGTGGTGGAGCCGCAGCCGCTGTTGCTGCTCGTGAGGTCTATTTTGCGTTAGGCTCTGATACCGGAGGGTCTATTCGCCAGCCTGCTGCTTTTTGTGGTGTGGTAGGATTAAAGCCTACGTATGGCTTAGTTTCACGTTTTGGCTTAGTGGCGTTTGCTTCTTCATTAGATCAGATCGGACCAGTAACAAAGAACGTAGAGGATGCCGCGTATGTCCTACAAGCGATTGCAGGTCATGATAAACAGGATTCTACATCAGCTGAGGTGGAGATTCCAGACTACCTTTCTGCGCTAACGGGTGATGTGCAAGGGCTACGTATTGCTGTACCTAAAGAATATATCGGTGAAGGTGTCCAACCTGAAGTGAAAGAGAAGGTAATAGAAGCGTTAAAGGTTCTAGAAAAGCTTGGAGCAACATGGGAAGAGGTGTCACTCCCGCATTCTGAGTATGCTGTACCAACATATTATATACTTTCATCCTCTGAAGCGTCCTCCAACCTTGCTCGCTTTGATGGTGTGAGGTATGGTGTGAGAGCTGAGAACGCAGAGAATCTGATTGATCTATATAAAAAGACGAGAAGCCAAGGCTTTGGTGAGGAGGTCAAACGGAGAATCATGTTAGGCACGTATGCCTTAAGCTCAGGCTATTATGACGCGTACTATTTAAAGGCGCAAAAGGTTAGAACGTTAATTAAACAGGATTTTGAGCAGCTATTTGAAAGCTATGATGTCATTATTGGACCAACAGCGCCAACAACGGCGTTTAAAATAGGGGAAAAGATTGATGATCCACTGACGATGTATGTGGAGGATATTTTAACGATTCCTGTCAACCTAGCAGGCGTTCCGGCTATTAGCGTGCCATGTGGCTTGGCATCTAATGGACTACCAGTTGGCTTACAAATTATCGGTAAGGCGTTTGATGAAGAGACAGTTTTACGAGTAGCCCATGCTTTTGAACAGGAAACAGAGCACCATCAATTACGTCCAGAGCTAGTGGGAAAGGGGGAATGAGGAATGAGCTTTGAAACAGTTATTGGCTTAGAGGTTCACTCAGAGCTATCCACAAACTCAAAGATTTTCTGTAGCTGCTCTACCGAATTTGGTGCACCTCCTAACACACACACATGTCCCATTTGTCTAGGTCATCCTGGGGTACTACCTGTTCTAAATCAACAGGCTTTAGAGTTTGCTGTTAAAGCGGCTTTAGCATTGAATTGTGAGATTTCCATCGATACGAAGTTTGATCGTAAAAACTACTTTTACCCTGACCTGACAAAGGCGTATCAAATTTCACAGTATGACCAGCCAGTAGGGAAAAATGGTTGGATTGATATCGAAGTGAACGGTGAAAAGAAACGGATTGGGATTACTCGCTTGCATTTAGAGGAGGATGCTGGAAAGCTCACTCACGTAGATGGTCAGAACCATTCCTTAGTGGACTATAATCGTGTAGGTACCCCACTAGTAGAAATTGTTTCTGAGCCAGATATTCGCACCCCTGAAGAAGCGTATGCGTATCTAGAAAAGCTCAAAGCTATTCTACAATATACAGAGGTTTCGGATTGTAAAATGGAGGAGGGCTCCCTGCGCTGTGACGCCAACATTTCGATTCGCCCATTTGGACAAGAGAAGCTAGGAACACGCACAGAGCTTAAGAATATGAACACATTCAAAGGGGTTCAGCGGGGCTTAGAGCATGAAGAAAAGCGTCAGGCTGACGTCCTGCTAGCTGGTGGAGAGGTTATTCAAGAAACGCGCCGATGGGATGAAGGCAAGGGAGAAACAATTGTGATGCGTGGGAAGGAAGAGGCTCATGACTATCGCTACTTTCCAGATCCGGATTTAGTAAAGATACACATTGATCAAGCTATGCTAGAGCGGATTAAGGAGACGATCCCTGAGCTACCTGATGCCAAAAAAGCAAGATACATGGAGCAGTTTGGTTTATCCAGCTATGACGCAGGTGTACTAACAGCGTCTAAAAAGCTGGCTGACTTTTATGATCGAACGACAGAGTACTGTAAGGACGCTAAGCTTGTGGCTAACTGGGTGATGGGAGAGGTTTCAGCGTATCTTAACGCTAATGACAAGGAGCTTGATCAGGTTGCCTTAACTCCTGAGGCTCTAGGAAAGCTAGTTTCTCTCATTGAGCAAGGGACGATTAGTGGCAAAATTGCTAAAACGGTCTTTAAGGACCTTATGGAGCAAGGTGGCGATCCTGAACAGATTGTAAAGGATAAAGGGCTAGTTCAAATTAGTGATGAAGGAGAGCTGGCTAAAATCGTGAATGAGATTCTTGACTCGAATCAGGCGTCCATCGATGATTTTAAGGCGGGAAAAGAGAAGGCTATTGGGTTTCTAGTGGGCCAGGTGATGAAGGCTACGAAGGGGAAGGCGAACCCTCCACTTGTCAATAAGCTATTACTCTCAGAAATTCAAAAGCGTTAGAGTACTATTGGAAAGCTACTGAAAATAGAAGGCTTCTTTCTATAAATATGGTATACTTTACCTTATTTAGCGGAAAGGGCTTTTTTTTTTGACATACTGTTGGTGGCAGAACGCGTAACGAAGAGATAGTAACACTAGGTGATTGGGGGCTGTTAAGTTAATGAAACTGTATGAGTACGAAAATCAACTTAAAAGTGAAGTGGAGAACTATACTTTATCTGAAGAACAGCTGAAATATACGACAACACCGAGAGAGTGTATAAAATTATCAGAGGAAGATTTAGATAGACACTCTATACTAGCCATTGAAGATAATCAGCTTGTGACATTTTTTGTCCTTCATGAAAATGAAGGAGTAAAGCCATATTCAGAGAATGCAAAGGCGATTTTATTAAGAGCATTTTCAACTAATTATAATCATCAAGGTAAAGGCTATGCTACGAAGTCTTTATTGTTATTGCCGGAATTCGTACGCACAACATTTACTCAGAGCAATGAGATTATACTAGCCGTTAACGTAGAAAATATAGCAGCTCAATCACTTTATAAAAAGTGTGGATTCATTGACAACGGAGTTCGGCAAGAAGGAAAAAAAGGTCAGCTAATCATTATGAGCTTCTATTTACAAGATTAGAATTCACAAGCTCATAGGTAGAGCAAAAACATATAAGCTGAAAATCAATGGGAGAAATAATTTGTCCACTCTCATCATAGAATAAAGTGACAAGCTTTTCTTAAACATGTATGATAGGGGGGATAGTAACGAGAAAGGGACAACGGGTATTTCTGCAGCAGGAAGCCCTGTACATCTCATCAGGATACGTCAAAATCAAATAGGTGGTTATGGTGAAAAAGGCAAGAATCATATATAATCCCTCTGCAGGAAGAGAGGCTGTACGCAAAGCTCTTCCAGATCTGCTAGAACGACTTGAGCGGGCTGGCTATGAGACCTCCTCTCATGCGACAACAGGAGAAGGTGATGCCCAGCGAGCCGCTGAATACGCTGTCAAAAGGAAGTTCGATGTTGTTGTAGCAGCAGGAGGAGATGGTACTGTTTATGAGGTTATTAATGGTCTAGCTGAGCATCAGTACAGACCAGCTTTAGGTATCATTCCTGGTGGAACAACAAATGACTTTGCGCGGGCCCTTCAACTGCCGAAGGATATGGAGGAAGCGGCAAGTGTAATTGCCGGAGGATATAAGAAACCATTAGATATTGGAAAAGTAAATCAGAAGTATTTCATTAATATTGCTGGTGGAGGGACAATAACGGAGCTAACGTATGAGGTGCCGAGCAAATGGAAGACAATGCTTGGTCAGCTAGCCTATTATGCGAAAGGTCTTGAGAAGCTAGTATTTCTGAAACCCACAAGGATGAAAGTAGAGTCTAAGGAAATGACATTTGATGAAGAAATAATGCTTTTTCTTGTGGCCAATAGTCATTCCGTTGGTGGATTAAAGAAGATCGCACCAGACGCTGATCTGAGTGATGGTTACTTTGATGTCCTAGCTGTTAAGAAAACCTCTATTCCTGATTTTATTAAGATAGCCACACAAGCCCTGCGGGGGGAGCATCTTAAAGACCCGAGTGTCATTTATTTTCAAACAGCTGAGCTACAAGTGACGTCAGAGGAATCTGTACAGCTTAATTTAGACGGGGAATTAGGTGGAACATTGCCAGCTAGGTTTAGAGTTTTACATAAGCATCTTCAAATCTTTACCCCGCCAGATAAATGAATCCTGATCCACTTAGACAAAGCACCTAGACGAAGGTGCTTTTTTAAAAAGACAGAACGTATATGAACTCTACAAACGTATATGAACTCTACAGAACGTATTTAAACTCTGCACATCTAGCAAAGCAATAGAGGCATGGAGCTTATGTAACAGAGTCTCTATACTTTCTTTATGCAACTTTTTATCAATCTACTCGTTTAACATTATGGGGGTAAGGTTTAATTAAGAAAAAAGAGGCTATATTAGAGGAAGAGAGTGAAGCTATGTACAGCTATCACAGCCGTTATAGCACTCTATAGTCGTGTATGGCTATGTGTTTGTTAAAACAGGTTTAAACAATGAATCAGCTTTAAACTCTCATATGTACAGAAGCCAGAAATAAAAGAGTATTCTCGAATTCTTATAGAGGGTTATGAGAGTACAGAACCTATTACGTTTATGTAGGGTTATTATTTAGGAGGTTAAAAGTATGATATTTTTAAATAAAAGAGTAAAGAATACGATGATTTATTCCGCTCTCCTGAGTATGCTATTATTTGTTTTTCCTATCATGGTTTCGGCCGATGCGATTGAAGGGACAACGGTGGTTACGCTAGGGGAAAATCTAACACAGGAGCAGCAAAACCAGTTATTACGTGAGATGGGTGTCGCTGACGATGTTGAGATTATCTATGTATCCAATGCTGAGGAACACCAGTATCTTGGTAGCTATATTGACAGTGCAACCATAGGAACTAGAGCTATTTCCTCAGCAAAAATAACCCTTACCCCCGAAGGTGCAGGACTTAACGTCGACACGAATAATATTACTAGAATTACAGAAGCAATGTATCTAAATGCCTTGGTTACGGCAGGAGTTCAAGATGCAGATGTATATGTGACAGCTCCTTTTGGTGTGTCTGGTACAGCAGGTTTAACCGGTGTGATGAAGGCTTTTGAGGTAGCTACAGATACAACAATTAGCGAGGAGCAGAAGCAGGTTGCTAATGAAGAAATGGTTCGAACGTCTGAGCTAGGAGAGAAGTTTGGAACAGATAAAGCGACAGAGCTTATGACAAGACTTAAAGAAGAGCTTGGAGATACAAAGCTAGAGACGGATGAGGATTATCGAAATCTGATTCTACGTATTGCTGGCGAATTAAATATCAACCTTAACGATGATGATGTAAATGCTTTAGTTCACCTTTTAAAAAGATTAAAAGGCTTAAATATTGATTGGAATCAGGTTGGAAATCAGCTGAAAAATATCCGAGATAATATAGGTGAAATTTTAGATCGTGAGGAAACACGCAATTTCATTCGTCAATTTTTAGATTTCGTGATTCAAATAGTGGATTCCATTAAGTCTTGGTTTTCATCTTAAAACATATGGATAATAGTCGAGATAAAGCACGGAAGAACAAACCATCCTCTTACTACTAAGTTTGAGGATGGTTTTTATAGCATTATGAAGAAACAGACGGTTCAGTTGCTTGGGCTGGAGAGGTAAACAGCTTTTTACTATACCAAACTCCGACAAAAGCTAAGCATAAGATCATGCCTAAAATAGATAGAGAAATAGAGACTCCTGTATGTACAATCGTTTGTGTAAAAAAGCCAATCAAGCTAACCCGCATGCCCATACCAACCGCTTGAAAAAAGCTGTTTACTCTACCAATTAGCTCATTTGGAACGATTTCCATCATGATCGTATTTCTAGCAACTCTCGTGCCTGCGTTGCCCCAACCTAATGCGATTTTCATAGCTAGAAACAATGGTACAAGGGGAATCCAAGCGGTAATCAATAGACTAATGGTAAACAGTAGCATGGTGATTAATATCGTGACATAGTTTCCGAACTTCTTGATGATCAAAGGAATAGTCAATCCGGCTAAGACCGCACCTATCGCATAAATCATGTCTGACAGGCCCATGACGGAGGCGTTTGCCTGCAACGTTTTGGCGATGTACACAGGAAACAGATAGTTCCCAACCATAACAGCGATAAATGGTAGGAACGAGCATGTAAAAAAGAGGATAAGCAAAGGCTTGCTTTTAAAGTAACGAAAGCCTTCGATCATGTTTGACAAGATAGAAACCTTCTTCTTTGTGTGTTCGATTACAGTGGAATACGGAATCGTCAGGATCAAGAAAAAACCGATGATATAAGTAGATATATTAATACATAATAGAAGAAATAAATCGATTCTCTCGATCAGCAGGCTGGCTATCCCACCCGCGATCATAGAGGCAGCTTGCCCTTGGACCTCAATAATACTGTTAATCGACTTGAATTGTGATCTGTCAAAAAGCTCTTGGTTTAAGGCCATCTTTGTCGGGTAGTGCAAGGTATAGTAGAGTGATCCGCTAAAATAGAGGGCAATTAAATTCCATGTGGCAAATTCACCTGATACTAATCCCCAAAATGATAACACACTAACGAGGGTGAAGCCTAAAACCTCGCTCAGTAGCATCATTTTTTTCCTCGACATTCGATCGACGAGTACCCCAACATACGGAGAGACGATAAACAAAATCAGCGTCACTCCTAAGGCCACATATCCTAAAATTTGCTCCCCACCTTCCCGATTAACAAGCAGCCAGGGGATGGCAATCATCGTAATTCCGGATCCGATGGAAGATAGCATGTTAGCTGCCAATAAAGCGTGTAAGCGTCTGTCTTTATAGAGATGATTCATTTCTACTCTCTCCAATCATAAGTAAGTGTTAATTTAACTATAGCTATATTTCTACACATTGTAAACATTTTTATTTACAAAGTATAAAAATAGTATCATTGATACTGTTCTGCGGCAAAATATACTGAAGAGGAGGGACATGCAATCAAATGCTGTAATTGATATCTATTGAAAACTGCTTTTTTCTATAGATTGGACTTAGAAATGAATAAGATTTTTAAATTTCTTTAATATAAAGAGAAAACTTTTTACCGGATTAGCAGGTAGTTATAGAGAAGAAGGAAGGAGGATAGCAATGTGGAACAAAAGCTAATTGCCCAAATTCAGAAAGGAAATAGAGAAGCCTTTGAGCAGCTTTACCATAGATATGCAGAGTATGCACTCCGCGTGGCTACAGCGATTACCAAAAGCAGAACCTTTGCTGCTGATGCTGTGCAAGAAACGTTTATCCGCATCTATAAAAATATTCAGTCCTTTGATCGTAGTCGTCCTTTTAAGCCCTGGTTCTATCGTATTTTAATCAATGAATGTCACCGTTTTTTAGAGAAAAAAGGAAAGCTTATTCCCACTGATCATCATTGGGATAACGACCTGAATTTAGCTCAAGCGGATCAGCATGATTTTGAACAATACGAGGATTTATATCAGGCTATCGGCAGGCTTGGTGACTTATACCGAATCCCTATAATTCTTAAATATTTAAATGAATTCTCGGAAAAAGAGATTGCAGAGCTGTTGGAGCTGAATCAAAATACGGTGAAATCTAGATTGCTAAAGGGGCGGCAGATGCTTAGAGAAGAGATGGAGAGGCTTTCGGCAAAGGAGGGATTAAGCAATGGACGAGAAAAAATTTGATGATATGATCAGCAAGGGTCTTAAAAAGGGCACAGATTCTTTCTCAGGAATGAAGGATCAGGTATGGAGCAACATCGAACGCAAAATGATTGAGCATGACTATAAAGAACAGCAAGAGAAGGGAAGCGGAGTGAGCAGGATGAGTACGTATAAAAAGAAAAGAAAGAGCAAAGGAATGTTCGCTGTAGCTAGTGTGGCAGTCGTGCTAGTTGTTGCCCTTGTAACGTTTAATACAGAAACAGGGGAGGCTTTTATAAGTCAAATCAGGCAAATGTTTGAGCCGGAAAAACAGATCGTAGAAGAGATCGAAGGTATGGAAGAAGAGACAGATACACAGCTTCATGAAAATGAAACCCCGGAGGAGCGAGCTTCAGATTATGTGATTTATGTAGATGAGGAGCGCTATGCTGTAAGTAAAAATGGAGATATACAGCGTATAGAAGCGAAAATTGATGGAGATTATCCTGATGTATATATGGAGATATCACAAGAAGTAGATCGCAAGCCAGAGGATATTGTGGAGGAGCTACGTCAGAAGCTATCTCCTGATTATGATCGTGTAAGTGAGGTAACACCAGTAGAAGAGCCAGTTCATGGCTTTAGAATTTCTGCCCATGCAGGTCAAGAGTGGAATTCTGAGGTAATTGTGTACTATGTGTTCAGTAATGAGCTGGGGGGAAGCTTTGTAGCAAAGCAGGTTTACTTTTTTGAGGCTTCTGAGGGTCATGGTGTACGCATGGACAATATGCTTAAGCATTTTGAGATTGTTGGTGAATAGAAAGAAGAAATGAGAGCTGAATAAGTATATGAGGCTGAATGCGTTGCTAATAAGCAACGTATTTTTTTACAGTCTAAGAATTTATAAAATTTGATACAATGATTTCTTCAAGTTTTATAAATTCTGGCTGCATGTAAAAGCTTCCTCTAATGATGGACTAGACGACTTCTTCGAGAAGGCTTCGATAGAAGCTTTTCTTACTTTAGAGGAGACTTGTTGTATTTACATTTTTTTATAA
The DNA here is from genome assembly GCF_030813115.1 of Bacillus horti. Taxonomy (NCBI): domain Bacteria; kingdom Bacillati; phylum Bacillota; class Bacilli; order Caryophanales; family Bacillaceae; genus Caldalkalibacillus; species Caldalkalibacillus horti. The sequence goes on from NZ_JAUSTY010000014.1 coordinate 66,911, forward strand.
AAGGTAAAATATTCAAAAAAGGTTGCTCCTAAAGATAGCAATATATTAGAATGAATAAAAGATAACTAGTGAAAAAGGGGAGTATTGTAAAAAGATAGATAATTTTAAAAAGAGAGATAATAATAAGTATCTAGAAGTGAAGCATTATTAAAAAGAGTGAAGGGCTGATAAAAATAGCTAACAGAAGGCTCTTCTAAAAGAGATTAAAAGGGGGTACAAATGAAACTTAAATGGCAATTGACCAGAATATTTTTGGTGAATTTATTTGCATTGGCCTTAATTATTATTGTAGTTCTTTATCCCAGGCATTTAAACATTACAGTGGATCAGTATATGAGACACACATATGATGCTACTTTAAATGTAGAATTGTACAAAAGTAATATTGTTGGTTTTTTTAATGGAATCGTAGAGAATAAAAGCTTAGGTACTACGAGATATGATCGAACGGTAGAAGAGGAGCTGCTTATTTATTTGCCCCGAAGCTTAGAGGTTATAGTTGCGGCACTTTTGCTAAGTACAATTCTCGGAATATTGAAAGGATTATTTGATTACAGGATGTCTAAGAAGAAAAAGGATTTTCTTGGAAACGGAACGACCTGGCTATTCCTATCCATACCTGATTTCCTGTTTATTCTGCTTGCTCTGTGGTTTATCGTTTTCCACTATCCATCTATTCCATTCTTTACTCGAGAGGGCTGGGATGCTTTTGTACTACCGACTCTCTTCGTTGCTATTTATCCAACGATGTATATTGCTAGGATTACTTCAGCTTCCTTGGCATCTCAGGACGGAAAGCTGTACATACAAGTAGCAAAAGCGAAGGGCTTAACAGATCAAGTAATTCTATACAAGCATATGTTTATGAATAGCATAAGTACAATTTTAACGCATTTACCTTCATTAATGCTGCTTATTATCTCAAACCTGCTATTAGTCGAGTTCTTTATGGATTATCAGGGTGTGGCTCAGCGACTATTTATGGCGATTAACTACAGTGTCAATTACGGTACTGGAAATGCATATGAACCAGAATTAATCATTGGTATTGCCTTCTGCTTCATTTTGATTATGTTTATCGTTCAGGTTATTAGTCAAATTGTTACAAGGGATAAAAGGGAGAAGACAATATGAAGATAAATTGGACGTTAAAAATTGGGTTGTATATGTTTGCATTCCTGTTGTTTATAGCTATCTTGGGACCATACCTTCCATTTATAGATGGAAAATTACAGCAGGATAAGTATCGTATTGATGAGGAGCGAAACATTACGCTTCCACCTTATGAGCGCTCATGGAAAAATCTATTAGGGTCTGACAGACAAGGTGTAGATCAATTAAGTAAAATTGTTGTAGGGGCAAAGGATACGATCTCGATTGTGTTTGCTATTGTCTTGGTTCGCTACGCGATTGCTGTACCGTTGGGATTGTTAGCCTATAAACGCAGAGGACCATTCCACTTACTTCTATCAGGTTGGAATCAGGTGTTTTCCAGCTTACCAACTATATTTGCGGCTGTTTTGCTAATGAATCTACCCTTTTTATTACTTAGAGACGATCGCCTAGCTTGGGTCATCTTCATCCTAGCTAGTATTGAGGTTGGCAGGGTAGCCTATATCGTACAGCAGCAAGCGGGGAAGCTATCGAACGAACCATTTGTAGAAGCTGGGACAGCATTAGGAAATAATCAATTTGGCCTTATCAAGCGCTACTATCTACCACATTTGTATCCAGAAATTGTAGTTAACTTTTGTATTGATTTGAGTAAAACCATGCTTTTGTTGGGGCAACTAGGTATCCTTAGCATATTCCTCACTCAGGAATGGGTTCAGCAGTTCGGTGGAGCCATGTTGTTAACAGATACGGGGAATAACTGGACAAACCTGTTAGCTCAGCATAGGGGGGATATTCTAAGAAACAATTTCTCCTTCATCTTTTACCCTGTCTATGCGATTATGTTTGTCATTCTTACGTTCAATATTTTAGGAGAGGGTTTAAAGAAGCATTACAATAAGAGGATAAATGCAAATTAGTGATTAGTAAAAGGGGATAAGCGTAGAAGCTATGAATGAATATTCTGAGGTCATAGCTCTCAGGCACCTCTCTTCTTTTTATGCTCTTACTTATGTAAAATCTCAAGGCATTAGCTATATGTTTGCCAGATATGATACAATGCGTTCAGAGCTAGTTGAATATGTAATTAGCGAACATGAAGCTTGAAAGTAGTGAGAATGAAATGGCAGAAGAACAAATTAGAATACTAGAAAAAAATGAATATGTAGACGTGTATATAGACGATTTAAGTCATGAAGGACTGGGTGTGGGCAAAGTAGATGGCTACACCCTTTTTATTAAAGATGCTTTGCCTGGAGAAAAAGTAAAAGCAAAGGTAACAAAAACAAAGAAGCGGTTTGGCTTTGCCCGGTTACTAGAAATCATAGAACATAGTCCCCATAGAGTAGAGCCTCCTTGTCCTATTTATGCTCAGTGTGGGGGCTGTCAGCTTCAGCATTTAGGCTATGAGGAGCAGCTTCGTCAGAAGGAGCAACAGGTACGTAGCCAGTTAACTAAAATAGGTGGCATAGATCTAGAACAGGTAAAGGTACATCCTACTTTAGGAATGTCTGAGCCTTGGCGATATCGGAATAAGGCACAGGTACCTATCGGTGAAAATGAAGGTGGGTTAATTGGTGGCTTCTATCGTCAGGGAACTCATGACATTATTGATATGCAAGAATGCTTGATTCAGCATGAAGCCAACGATGAGGTCATTCAAAAAACAAAGGATATTGCGCAGGAGTTAGGAATTAGAGCGTATGACGAGCAGAAGCATAGTGGCTTATTAAGGCATGTTGTCGTTAAGTACGGTTTTTATACGCAAGAGCTAATGATTGTTCTTATTACTAAGGAAGAGACAATTCCCCATAAGGAAATGTTTATTGAAAAGTTGAGAGAGAGCTTCCCTAACCTAAAAAGCATCATACGAAATGTAAACAAAGCTAAAACGAACGTTATATTTGGCGAGCAAACGAAGGTTCTTTGGGGTGAGGAGTATATCTATGATCAAATCGGAGATATTCGCTTTGCCATATCTGCACGCTCCTTTTACCAAGTGAATCCACAGCAGACAAAGGTATTGTATGATAAAGCGCTAGAGTATGCTCAGCTCCAAGGGCATGAAACGGTGATTGATGCGTATTGTGGAATAGGAACCATCTCACTTTTTTTAGCTCAGAAAGCAAAGAAAGTGCTTGGTGTGGAAGTCGTTCCTGAAGCGATTGCTGATGCGAAACGCAATGCTCGACTTAATCATATCGAGAACGCAGAATTTGCTGTTGGTGAAGCGGAGAAGGTGATTCCTTGGTGGAAGGCACAAGGGATTACAGCCGATGTGATTGTGGTAGATCCTCCCCGTAAGGGCTGTGATGAAGCACTTCTTGAAACGATTATCCAGATGAAGCCGGAGCGTGTGGTTTATGTATCCTGCAACCCGTCTACCCTAGCCCGTGATTTAAAGTTTCTAGAGGACGGTGGCTTCAAGACTGTTGAGGTTCAGCCTGTTGATATGTTTCCGCATACTAGTCATGTGGAGTGTGTAGTGTTGCTACAAAGACAATAAGTCTAGAAATTCTTCATTTCAAGCACTTTTATAAGCATGTTGTGTTTGTATCGAAAGGTGATAAACTCAGAAATAAGGAGTTAAGAAATCATATCAATGTTTCAGTAGTTACCGATCTAGAGTATAGGAACACAAGAGAATAATGAATTAAAAAACATACTAACATTGAAACCTAATGTTAGTATGTTTTTTATTAGAGAACTTTCAAGATAAATAAAGACAGATTATTCGTTCTATTTATTTGATTTCCTAAGTATTCTATAACGATGTTAAGAATAGGAAAATGGTAGCGTAAAATATCTTGTGTAAATGAATAGATAGAAAAAGGAAGACCTTTTCTAGTAGAATTAAGTCACCACAACAAATTCACAGAAAAGAGGTCTTCCCTATGAACCAGTTTACAACAGATATCATTCAAGCTCTAGTTTATTGCACCGATTCAAATAGAAGGTATGTTTGCGGACTTCTAAAGGGATACAACAACCTTTAGACGATTTACAAAGTTAGAAGTATATGCTGGGGCAGTTTTGCGAGCAAAGATTAAATACTTACAGGAACAAATAGCGATATTTATCCGGAAGCCGTAGAATATTTTATGTTTTACTTCAACAATATTATTAGGAATAAAGTAGCGCATGGTAGCTACAAGAACATCTTTAAAGATAAAATGCAGGCAGAGATATTTGCTACAGAAATAATTTTAGATATGAGCATGTTGGTTTATATGCTTCCTAGGAAAAGCGAAACAGAAAAAATGTATCGGTTTATAAACGGGTATCAAAAGTACTATACAAAGATGATTAAGTCTGAGCATCCCTGTTTTGGGCATTGTTAAATGATATGATAGGTGACAAAATTTATTCAAATTATGATTCTATTGAAAAGTATCGTCCTATCCAAGTTGCATATTGGCTCGTGAACATAATTCAAACAGGATATGATTATAGAAGAATTAATATGGAATTTATTTCTATAGTAAACGGCCTCTTTTGATGCAATGTTACAGATGAAGTTAAAGGGATTTTAGGACAAGTAAATGAAGCACTTCAACGAATTAAGGTTATGGATAAAAAGCATGTTGTAGGGTGATTCGAAAACAGTTGATATGTTCCTTAATACCTCGATTTCCGAAAAATCAGCCAAAAAACTATTGATATGTACCCGCGAACGTAAGGTCCAAAAAACAGCCAATGACATCAATGCTATCCTCTCAAGTCATGTGGAGTGTGTATCGCAGATCGTTTTAAAAGAAGAAGTAGGCTCCCGATAAGGGATCACCTGCTTCTATTCAGTTGTTTGGAGCGGAGAAGCGATAACGGATGATCGGTGTTCGATCTTCCTTCACTTCAATTCGATCGACTGTAAAGAGTACTTTATCATTACTTGGAAGAGTAAGACCACTGTCAATGAAGTGCAGACAAGGTCAAGTCAGCCAGACTGCCGGAGGCTTAAACGTTGATACCTGATGAAAGAAAAAGAACTATGGCTTCTCGCTCTCTCATGAGCTGAGTTTGCCTTCATTAGTTTGTGTTATAATCGACTTAAACTGATTTAGGACGGTGTGGCTTGTGGAACAAATCAAGGAATTACAGAAACTAATTAAGTTTACAGGCGATCGTGCAAGATTGGATGCAAAAGCGAACAACACTTACATTGTATATAAGACGGATGAAGGTCAGATCGTAAGAGAATATTCTGACGGACACATTGTTCCCGTTTCTGATTCCGAAGGTGAAAACACTCATTTCACTGATTTAAGTTGGCTTGGGTGACTATCACTTGAATATTGAAAGAGTAGCGAATCGCCTAGGTAAGTTTTTTGAGTCTCGGCCACCTCATCACCCTTCATCAGCGTAAGCTGGAGCACTTGCAAAAACAGAAGAAAGCACGCAACAAAAAGGTTTGTTTGACGGGAGGATTAAGTTATGGCTTTAGAAAACAAGTTAGGGATTACCGATTCTTCGGAGCTTGCTCGTGTTGAGGAAAAAATCAGCAAGAAAAAAGCTCTTGAAATGTTTGAATTGGGTTTGTTAGATACATTAGAGGTCGGAACATTTAAGGCATTATCCGAAATTCACAAGTGTCTGTTCGGAGAAATTTATGACTTCGCTGGAAAAATACGTGATGTAAATATTGCAAAGGGCGGTTTTCGTTTTATCCCCGTTATGTATCTTGAGGTTGCACTTGAAAATATCGCAAAAATGCCGCAATCAACGTTTGATGAAATCATAGAAAAATATGTTGAGATGAATGTGGCTCATCCCTTCAGAGAAGGCAACGGAAGAAGTGCAAGAATATGGCTTGACACCATATTAAAAAGGGAAGTGAGGCAAGTTGTTGATTGGAGCAAGGTTGATAAAGAAGATTACATTCTTGCAATGGAAAGAAGTCCCATTAAGGACGTCGAAATCAAGGTTCTTCTTAAAGCAGCTCTTACAGATAAGATCAATGACCGTGAAGTTTATATGAAAGGTATCGACGCAAGCTATCATTATGAGGGTTATTACGTATATAAGACGGAAAATCTTGGAAATGAGCAGTAAATTGGGCGGTTTTAAGTGGGTTCACACTCATTCTTCATCATAACAATAGAATAACGGTTTGCCAGCATCCAAGCAAGACATGGTATCAGCGCTAAAATGGGTTTACCCACATATCGGGAGGATTGATTAAGGGGGGATATTTATGGCTAGAATCGAGCTTTACAGACAGTATAGGCAAGTACAAGTAGGGTTGCATACAAAAATATTGAATGATTACGTTCATGAAAATGAATTCAAACAAGCTGCTGAGCTGCTTGGTATACTAGACAAACAAAATCGGGTTGTTATTGAATCAGATGCGGATAAAGATGCACTCTATGACTTTAATATTTATGGAAAAATCCGTGATGGGAAGAGTACTTTATCACTTTTCGCAGATAACTATTCCTCAATAAATCAGTTGGAAAATGAATTGCTAACGGCAATGCTACAATCAGAGGCATCCTTATATGAGGTCATAGATATCGATAAGAAGGAAGGGATGATCATACTGAATGATATTTTTAGCAATAAGAACCAACCTATTAAGCTTATCGATCTCAGTTTGAGTAATAGCACAAAGCAGAGTACCTTGATCTATACCCGATTACACCATTTGAAAGAGTTTAGTATTACATCTGGATTAGGTTTCATATTTTCTGAAAATCATAGAGACTATATTTTGAACAGGAGCCGAAAAATGCTTAAGAAAATGAAAACCGGTGATACCTCGAATGACAGATTCATTGTGTTCTTTCAATTAAATCGTTCAGATGGTCTACCGATATTGTTTGAAAAAGTCAAATAGAGCCCGTTTTCATAGCGATATGAGAGGATGATTGTATTGTTGACTCCTATTAAAATCAAACGCAAGCTAAGTGAATGCTCGAAAGATGAGCTTATTGAACTGTTGTATGAGGCAGTCAAAGCCAATAAAGATACTCAGGCATATGTTTCTGTCAAACTAGAAGGAGAACCGGTCTTACTCGAAATTGTTGATGCATCTAAAGAGCGAATTTACAAGGAGTTTTATCCAACTCGTGGATTCCCCAAGCTAAGGGTATCGAAGATTGAACAAGTTCTCTCTGAAATAAAAACGATTGGGAAGGGTACGATTTGGCCTTTTGAATTAAGGGTTTACTTCTGTGAAGTGGCCGTCCAGTATATCCATGAGCAGGCTGATATTTTCGAAGATATGGGAGATTGTTTCACTGAAACTTATGAAGAAGTAGTTCAGATACTGAATAAAGAGAAAAAGCCTGATCTATATGAGAAGTATAAAGACCGCCTGAAGGCTATTGTTCATACACCTGGTTGTGAATGCTGGGGAATTCATGACTCGTTAGAAGGGTCATATTCTGATCTCAAATGGGTAGATCACGATGAGGAAGAAGACGATCTTGACCATGCCTCGAGTGTCATTTCCTATGCAGCAATGAGCAAGTGGCTCAAAGTACCAGAGGACGCACGTCAAAAATACATCAGTAATGTCTGGTGTGGAAGATGCTTGGGCACAACAACCATCAGAGATTTCTCGATACAATTGGATACGTACGGCATTATTCTTCAAGGAAGTTGCTCCAACTGCGGGCATCAGGTAGCCAGAGTTATAGAATAATAAGCATTCATTTATATGGCACTAATTAAAAGAATCAGGGCTGATCAAGTTTATTACGTTTTTCCCGGTGGAGGTATTGAAGAGGGTGAAACACCGGCGGAGGCTGCGAAAAGAGAAGCATTTGAAGAGCTTGGTGTTAAAGTTAACATTTATAATTGCTTAGCCATAATAGATTTTAATGGTACCCAATATTATTTTCTAGCTGAAATTGTTGAAGGGGAGTTCGGTACAGGACAAGGTGAAGAGTACTCAGATCCTGGCAGAGAAAGAGGTACATATGTACCAATGTGGACATACATTAATAAACTATCAACTCTGGATGTTAGACCTAGAGAAATAGCTCTCAAAGTACAGTCTTTTTCAAGTAGTCCATATAATCTTCATTGAGTTATAGGGACAAAACTGAAAAACTGCAGTAAAGCACTGTTCTATCCATCCTATTTCCATAGACAAGATGATTTGTTTGCAATGTGATATGGTATAATAAATGTATTAAATGGAAAGGTGTGACGGACGTGAGTGTAGATCGTGAAAAATTAAAAAGAATGATAGACTACATTTCCGAACAAGAGGCTATCGAGGTTCTCGATTTTATTGGTTATTTGAATATGAAAAGGGAACGTGAATCTTTAAAAAATCTTGAACACGCCAGTATAACGAGTATGGACTTCTGGGATAATCCAGAGGATGATAAGGCATGGAATGATGTATAAACAAGGAGATATTTTGCTTATACCATTTCCTAATACTGATCTTTCAAGTACTAAGCAACGTCCTGTCTTAGTACTTTTTAACTCTAATTATAATGAATCTAATCAAGATATTGTTGTAGCAGCCATTACTTCAAATCTAACCAAAAAGAAATATTCAGTTTTGATTTCAAATAAGGATTTGATTGAGGGGCAATTGAAGGTGAATTCAATGATTAGGTCAGATAAGATATACACTTTTTCAAATCAGATTATCCTTAAAAAGTTTGGTCATTTAAAATCTGAAGTTTTAGAAAAAGTAACGGAACAAATAAAGAGGTTAATTTGTTAGGTACCTTCACACCAAGATAAGGTGGCGTTAGAGACAATGACGGATGTATCCTTACGGGAAATAAAAAAAGCTAGGTCCAAAATAGCATTGTATGAAGCTACTTTATCTTTGATGGGAGATAAGATGCTACATGAAGTAATGCTTGAAGATATATGTAAAAAAGCTGAGGTATCACGCGTCACTTTCTTTAAGTTTTTTCCACAAAAGGATGATGTACTGATTTACTTTATGAGGATTTGGTTAACGGAAAGAAAGATTGAGATTGAACAGCAGCAAATGCAGGGATTTAAGGCGATAAGACATATCCTGCATAAGGTGGCAGAGCAAGCTGAAAAAAGCCCAGGAGTTATGACTAGCCTCATATCTTTCTTAGCTCAAATGAAAATGCACCCTACTATGCCTGAGCTGAGTGAGGCAGAAATACAGCTGCTGTTTCCGGATCATGTAAACCTTAGCCGTAGAGCACCAAGCTTATATGATATATTTTACCTAAGCATGACTGAGGCTAATCAATCTGGAGCGCTAAAAGCAGAAGTTCCAATCGATCATGCTGTAAAGGCCTTATTTACTATTTTTTATGGGGCTTTTTTAACGGCGCAGCAGTTTGAATCAGAAGAAATAGCTATGTTTTACGATATTCATCTCCAGCTTTTAGAGAGTTAGCTATTTATGTAGTGTGCTATAATGTATATCGATTTAAAGCGTGAAAATGAATAAATGTGAAGATCTATGTTTCTATAACAGGCAGTCTAGCTACTGTCTGTTTTTTTGTTTGCTTTTCAAGAAATCTAGAGAATAAAATTAACTTAAGTAAATATATTTACTTAAGTTAATTTAAGGAGTATAATCTGCAGTATATACAATCTTTTGAATAAGGAGTTGGCTTTGATGAAAAGTGAGGAATTGCATGTGGTCATTGGAACAGGTCCTCTAGGAATGGCTGTCATGGAACAATTAGATGCGCAAGGTAAACATGTACGTATGGTTAACCGAAGCGGAACGGCTGATGCTCCCAATCATATAAAGGTTGTCAAAGGTGATGCAACAGACGAAGGAAGCTTTTCTCAAGCCTGTCATGGAGCAACGATAATCTATAACTGTACAAAAGCACCATACACTGAATGGCCAGAGAAGTTCCCGCCTATTATGGATGGAATAATTAAAGCTGCTACACAAGAGGGAGCCAAAGTTGTATACGCAGATAATCTTTACATGTATGGTTATTCCAAGGATAGCCTAGCAGAAGAAATGCCAAACGCAACAACAGGTCGGAAAGGAATAACACGGGCAAAAATGGCGGACCAACTCCTAGATGCCCATCATAAAGGGTTAATTAGGGCTACTATTGGTCGTGCTCCAGATTTTTATGGTCCGCGTGTACTAGATTCTGCTTTAGGTGAAAGGGTTTTTGGAGCTGCTTTGAGTGATAAACCGGCGGAGGTTCTAGGAGATATAGACACTCCCCACGCCTATATTTACATTCGAGATTTTGCTAAAGGCCTAGTGAGGCTAGGAGAGCATAAGGAGGCGCTAGGTCAAATATGGCATATTCCTTTTTCAGATGTGTTAACAACAAGGCAAATGATAAATAACATTTATCGACTAGTAGAACATGAGCCAAAATTCCGGATTGCCCCAAAATTATTCGTATCCGTATTGTCATTGTTTAATGCAAATATGAGAGAAATTAAAGAAATGTTATACCTATTTGAAGAACCTTTTCTTGTGGATACTAGTAAATATGAAAAAGTGTTTGGTAGAGATGTGACCCCACACGAGGTTGCTATTAAAGAGACAATGGAATGGTTCAAGCATCACCAACGCTGATACTTTTGAATATTAATGACCTAGTTATATGAAATATAATTTAATACCATTGTATGTAATAGATTCTATATAAGAGAATCTACTATGAATAGCCCTCTTATGCTATACTAATCTGGTAATATTTATATATTTTAATAGTTGAAGGGAGCTTGTGTAGTGCGAAAGTATCTAGTTTGTGCCTTTACCCTTATATTGTTCTTCTCTATTCCTTTTTCTGGACAGGCAGAGGCGAAAACAACATTTCATGATGTGAAAAGTACGTTTTGGGCCGCCGATGAAATTAATGCGATGGCACAATTAGGAGTGGTGAGCGGTTATGAGGATCACTCATTCAAGCCGAATAATCCTGTAACTCGCGAGGAATTTGCTTCTTTACTTTCAAAAGCATTTAACTTAACTCAAACGGGTTCTGCTCCAAAGTTTACCGATGTGCCAGTTGAACGCTGGTCATATACAGCTATTGAATCAGTAAAAGATTATTTTCCTGGCTATTCCCTTGAGTCAGGTGCTACAAATTTTGATCCAGTAGGGATGGCGACAAGAGAAGATGTGGCAGCTGCGCTTGTTCGTGCACTTGGTCACTCAGAGGAATTGCAGACTGAAGTTTTATTAAAGGGATTTCGTGATGCTGCGGATATTTCACCGAACGTGAGAGCTGAAGTGGCGATGGCCGTTAATAAAGGGCTTTTAAACGGATATGAGAATGGCACGTTTCGCCCTAAGTCAACGCTGACTCGAGCGGAAGCTGCCGCTATCTTGTACCGAGCTGTGCATGGAGCACTCGCAAATGATTCTTCAAATTCTGTGTCTAATGGCTCAACTTATGCTACCATTACAGATTTTTCGTTAGCTGTTGGTTGGTATGGAGCGGTTTCACAAACGACCGATCCGAATCGCGTACTAGAAGGTGAGTCATCGGTTTCTCTTACTACTACCACTGAAAACACCACAACAGGGGCTAGGCTTCAAGATCTCTCTCTTGATCTAAGTCAAGCTAGTAACCTCATGCTTCGCCTATATGTAGAGGATATTGAGAAACTATCAAAGTTCGAAGTTAGACTGTCGTCTGATCCGAGAATGAGCTCCTATCTTGGGTATGCCCATACAAGATGGCAGCTGGTCGAAGGCTGGAATGAAATTGTTATTCCTATGGAGAAATTTTCACTTGTAGGAAGCAGTGAATCGTTTAAAAATGTTATGACTACACTTCAGGTTTCGGTTACACAAAGAGGGGAGCTTCCCGTAACCGTTTTGTTTGATGCCCTTTATCGTGATTATGAAGGGAATGGAAAGGTCATTATTCAGTTTGATGATGGATGGGAGTCCGTATATACGAAGGCTTATCCGTTGATGAAGGAAAAAGGAATTGTCGGAAATATGGGTATCATTAGTAATTTAGTCGGTAATAGCAATTATGCGAGTGTTGATCAATTGAAGGAGATGTATGCGGGTGGATGGGACATATTTAATCACACGGCTAGTCATCCTCGTCTAACCACGCTGACTGATCAACAGATAGAAGCTGAAATCAGTTCAGCAAAAGCCTTTCTAATTGGTAATCAAATGACAAGAGCAGCAGATTTTCTGGCTTATCCATATGGTGATTTTAACGAAAGAGTGATGAGTATTGCCAGCAAATACAGCCAATTTGCCCGGACTGTCATGCCTGATTTCGAGGTTGGCACGCCAATTAATCCGTATCGCTTAAAAACGATTGATTTAGTCAACGATATTGAGCCAGCCGTTTATCAAGAGGCCATTCGTACAGCTGCAGAACACGGAACCACTGTTATCTTCCTCCTTCATCGCATTGAGGATACAGGTACCAGTTCTATTATCTACCGAACTAAAGACTTTCAAGCATTCCTAGACTATCTGTATTCATACAGGCAGGAGGTTGATGTTCTTTCAATCAGTGAATGGTACAAAACTTTCTTGGATTAAACTTAAAAAGTATGAGATGATCACTTTTGCCTAAGTATAGGAAAAGTGAGGTATAATAATGAGATAGCATTTGTAAGGAGGGAAGCTTGTGGATAAGTATAAGCAGGCCGTTACATTATGGCAATCATATGGTATCAATTCTATTGCCAGTTTGGACAAATACCTAGACAGCTTCCGTATCCTATTTGCCTATCATTCAGGCAGAATTGAGAACGAGGAAATTACCTACCACGATACAAGAGAGATTTTTGAAAATGGACAAGTATCTAACTATACGGGAAACCCACGTGCTCTATTTGAACAACATAATCAGAAACTTTGTTACGAGTTGCTAAAGGAAAGTATTATTCATCAAGTCCCGTTAAGCATAGAGCTCATTAAAGAAATCCATAAAGTTCTCACTAATGGCACCTACGATGAGAGAAGATACATCACGAATAAGGAGAGACCCGGAGAATTTAAGAAGCATGATTATGTAACTGGACTACATGAGGTCGGCTCTCCTGTTGAGCATGTAGAAGCTGATTTGGCTGAGTTGATTACTGAAGTAAATCATTACAAGGGCAAGGATCCTTTGAAAGTAGCGGCTTATCTTCACGCAAAGTTTGAGTATATCCATCCCTTTGCAGATGGTAACGGTCGTGTTGGTAGAACTGTTATGAACTACTATCTCATGATTAAGAACCATCCACCACTTATCATTTATGACGAAGATAAACGATTGTACTACGAATGCTTACAGAAGTATGATGAAGCAGAGGATTTAAAGCCTCTTTATGAATTTCTCAAATATGAAACAGAAAAAACTTGGGAAAAAGCAATGAAGCTAGCTGACAGCGCCAATCATGAACGAAAGGGCTTGTCCGATTTTTTGGAGCAATAACCTCTCTTTATAGAATACATCTATGGAAAAATAAAGACAAAATATCCAGCTTAATAGGAAATCCCTAGTCTCCTTCCACTTTATGTGTAGTGTTGAGACTAGGGATTTTTTACAGATTCACTTCCAGCAAGGTTGAAGATAATATCTCGATAAAAGAAAATGTAGCTTATTCTACTTCCTACTTAAAGCTTTTTTATCTGCTCTGTTAGCTCTCTAAATTTAAGGTCAAGCTCCTTATATTCAGGACTGCCAGGGGACATAAAGCTAAGCTTTCCTAATACCTCTTGCCTTTGGGTTTCAAGCTGTAATCTTCTCTCTCCCTTATCTGCAATGTTCGCATCAATATTATTCTTATTATGGTCATTGTTAAGGGCTTTGCTTTTGCCCCTATTCTTTTCCTTGTTATACTTCATAAATCCAATCTTCGAAGCTTCCTGATTCAATTGTTTACGAATTATTTGATTGAAGAGGAGCAGCTTTGTATCAGTGGTTTTTTCAACAAAATAACGATCATGAGATACAACCAATAATGTCCCTTTATAATGAGCCAACGTTTCCTCCAACTGTTCCCTTGAAGGCAAATCAAGATGATTGGTAGGTTCATCAAGGATTAGCACATCTTTCTCCTCTAAAATAAACTTCATTAGCTTGCACTTTACACGCTCGCCCATACTCATGTATTTCATTTGCTCTGTCCATTGTGCTGAAGTAAACCCTAAATGCTTCATCGCATTCTGCACATGCCCTCTTTGCCTGAAGTTCTCTGTATAAAAAAACTCCTCAGGTGTCTGCTCAAGAGGCAAATCAAAGACATCCTGCTTTAGATAGCCAATATTAGCTGACGGTGAAACCCAAACCTCTCCAGTAGCTGATTCTCCTCCAAGGATAATTTTTAATAATGTTGTTTTACCACTACCATTTGGACCGACAAGGGCTACTTTTTCTCCATGCTGGATGGTAAAGTGAGCTTCTTTAAAGAGGAGGGTTGAACCAAAGGATTTAGTTAAATTTTTCACCTCTAAAAAACGTCTTCCCACTTTGTTGTTCGTTTGCATTGTAAATTGTACAGTGTATTCAGGCTCCAGAGCTTTGGCTTCTAAGCTCTCAAGCTCTTTTTCTAGCCGTTTTTGCTTAGACTTAACCTGAGAATCCAAACGTTTGGCTTTCTTCCGATGATACTCTTTAATTCCCTCTTGCTTTGTGGATTGAGCATGGCCTTTTTTTGACCATGACTTCAGCTCGCTGATTTGACCTTCTACTTGACTAATCCGTTTTTGCTGCTGTTCATAGTCGTGTTGCTGTGCCTTCCTTTTTTGTTGGCGAAATTCCATGTAGTTTGAATAATTGCCTTTATAGGTAACCACCTTTTTATTTTCAATGGACCATATTTTGGTGACCACCTCATCAAGGAAGTATCGATCATGAGAAACAAGAATAACTGTTCCTTTATAGTTTTTTAATAGCTGGATGAGAAATTCTGTGCTTTGTTCGTCCAAGTGGTTCGTTGGCTCATCTAGTAACAATAGGTCAGATCCCTGAGCAATGCCGATCGCCAGCCGTGCTTTTAATTTTTCTCCACCACTTAAGCTAGAGAAATCATGAGTAGGAACGTTCCACTTTTCCAGTAGTGTTACTTCTTGGGACGTCATTTCCTCAAATGAATAGGACGTTGTTTCCTGCTCAACTGTCGTCATTTTTAGCTGTGGCTGGACTTTTTTGATTTTCCCTGAGGTAGGCGATAACTCCTCATTGAGTAGCTTCAGTAGTGTGGATTTCCCTGCCCCATTTTTACCGATAATCCCAATGATATCTCCACGCTGAATCGTTGTCTGTATATTTTCAAGGATTGATATTCCTTCTATTTCATAGTGCATGTTTTCTATTCTTAATAGTTCCTGCATATCCTTTTCCTCCTGACATAAAGGGAGGCTAGACGTGTGACTTCTAGAAGACTGCTACAAAACAGAGTGCTCTAAAAGCTCAATACGTACAGAAAAATCCTCCCAAATGAATTTGGAAGGATTAGTCGCATTTTACATGTGCCTAAAATAGCCATAGGAATGTACAGAAAAAAAGCTACTTCGTTCCCGGATTTTGTACAAACAATGACTACTAGTAATCGAGCAATGAGGTGAAAATGGCAGACTAATCCTAAGTTTATAATCTGAAATATTTACTATTTCAAACG
Organism: Bacillus horti; assembly: GCF_030813115.1. Classification (NCBI taxonomy): domain Bacteria; kingdom Bacillati; phylum Bacillota; class Bacilli; order Caryophanales; family Bacillaceae; genus Caldalkalibacillus; species Caldalkalibacillus horti. The sequence continues at coordinate 82,553 of NZ_JAUSTY010000014.1, forward strand.
TTAACATAGATTAGTTATCCATCGTCCACCCATCACCCTCTCCGTTTTTGTTATTAAGATTGTAGCATCTTTGTATTTTGTAAGCAAGGAGTCACTAAATATTACTAGAAGCAGCGATTTAGCATTCTCTAAGAAAATTCTATAAAACAGATGCAGAGTAGTTGATCCGATGAGCCACTTGGCTGATCTGTAGAAAAACATAACTAAGTAACTTTAGTTAGTATCTTTGTTAAATCAAATTTTATATACTTTTTCTTTATAAAAGAGTTATTAATTGTAATGAGGTGATTTATGGATTCTTTGTTTAAAAGAAAATGGTGGGTTGTAGGATTTTTAGTGTGTATGCTTGTGCTTGCAGGAGCTGTATTTGGAGTTCTGCTTCAGGAGGGGCATGCTAGTGCTATTCCAGATGGTGATCCGTTGGTGATAGATGTACATGTTGATATGGCTCCAAGCGTTAAACCGAATGGGGCTAGGATAGATTGTTATCCTGAATGTCCAACCATTCAATGGGGTGACTATACGTATTGGATTTATGGAGAGGTAAATAGCAATCAATATTTTTTTGTTACGGCCTATAATTCTGCTAATGAACTACTTGGTTATAAGATGTACCATGGTGATAGATATATCATAAGTGCATCAGTTGATACGGAACAAAGAACCATTTCATTACATGGGCAACGTACTTTAGATGGTATTAATCCTATTACCTTCCCGTGGGATGAGCTTATTCCTGTGATATCGTTCGATTTAGAAGTAGATTCCAACCCAATTTTTGACGAGGAGGCAGCATTAGTAACGGCAAAATTTAATGGAACAGGAGATTCTTCCATTAATGCCGTAGATTTTTATGTGGGGAATGCAAAGCAGAATGCTACTCCCATTCCTTTATCAGGAGGAGATGCTTCTTTTTCAATAACCGGACTTGGTAGGGACACTCATATAATAACAGCTCATCTATTAAGGAATAATAGTGAATTAGTGAGTGTCTCTAATCCGATCTTCCTAGAGGTTAGAGCAAGAACCGTAACGGTGAGCTTTGAATCTAATGGCGGTACGGCTGTACCCGATAGAGAAGTAGAGATAAATTCAAGAATTCAACCGGCACCTATTCCACCGTCTAGAAATGGTTATACGTTTCGTGGGTGGTTTAAGGAAGAAGCGCTTCAAGATGAATGGATATTTTTCACAGACACGGTACAATCAACAAACATGACCCTCTATGCTAAGTGGGAAGCAAATAATTATATGATTAGATTTAATGTAGATGGTCTGATAGATACGTGGATGTATGGTCAATATGGTACGCTTATATCCGCACCAGCTTCACCGACGAAGGTAGGCTATACATTTGGTGGCTGGTACAGGGATCCGCAGTATACAAACCAATGGGATTTTGCAATAGATACTGTACCAGCAACGGACATTACACTTTATGCCAAATGGGTAGTGAATGAGTATACGATTCGCTTCAATGTGGATGACGAAGAATATGAAACGAGTACAGGTGGGTATGGCACGCTAATATCTGAGCCAAATTCACCAGCAAAGACTGGCTATACGTTTAGAGGGTGGTACAAGGACGACCAGTTTGGAGATATTTGGGATTTTACAAGTGATACAGTTCCAGCCAGAGATATCATACTCTATGCAGGGTGGGAAGTAAACGAGTATACCATTACCTTTGAAGTAGATGGAAGTGAGTATACAACCATTACCGCAGATTATGGTACTCTTATTTCTCCACCAGCCTCTCCAACGAAGCAGGGGTATCTATTTAGAGGTTGGTACAAGGACGATCAGCTTACAGAGGAATGGGACATTGCCACAGACACTGTTCCAGCAATAGGCTTTACGCTGTACGGGAAATGGGAGGTTCGCCCTCCATCTGGTGGGAATGATGATCACTATGACAATCCTCAAGTGCCTATTCAATCAAGTAATGCAGAACTAAGTAAATTAACCTTTTCTCTTGGAGTATTGAAGCCTATTTTTTCAAGTAATATCTTTAACTACACCCTTGAAGTAGGCGATGATGTAGAGAGTATAATGATCAATCCATCACTTGCTCACCATAAAGCAAGTATGACTGTCAATGGAAAAGCTATTCCTAAGGAAGGCCTAGTTATAGATTTAAAGGCAGGAAAAAATACGATCAAAATTGTAATAAGATCTGAAAACAGTACTCAACAGACATACACCATCGAGGTTGTTAGAGAATCTAATCAAAAATGTGGCTCAGAGTCTCCTGCTTTTAGTGACTTAACTGATGGAACGGCTGCTATTATTCAGGATCTGGTTTGTGAGGGAATCCTTAAAGGCTACACAGATGGAACGTTTAAACCGAATCATCCAGTTACTCGGGCAGAGTTTACCGTTATGTTAGCCAATGCATTTCAATGGGAAAAAAGCACAAGAGAGCTTACGTTTACAGATTATCAATCTATTGGAGAATGGGCAAAGCTAGCTATTACGAGTGCTATGCAAAAAGGTATATTTTTTGGATATGAGGATGGAAGCTTTCGTCCTCATAATCAGGTAACTCGTGCTGAAATGGCTGTTATTATTATGAGAGCTCTTGATTTAACCTTAGAGGATAGTCGTGCAAGTTCATTTGAAGACGATGCTGATATACAAAATTGGGCTAAAGCAGCTGTAGAAGCCATTCGTAAGTATGAAATATGGAGTGAGGATAACGCTTATTTTAGACCAAAAGCACCATTAACACGAATGGAAGCAGCAATTGTTATTTCTAGGATACTAGAATTAGAATAAGGTGAACTTATCTATTAAAAGGAACAGGCATAACATGCAAGTGTTACTTGTATGAATGTGCCTGTTTCTGGTTTTGAAGGAAAAGCTGCTAAAAGCAATTTGCTGGACATAAAGGAAATAGCGCCATTTATGTGCCATGTCTTGTGCTATAATGAAAAAAATATTGCTCTAGCCTAGTTTTTGAATGGGTGAGAAGGATGTGAGTGTATTGTCCAACGCTAAACAACATGAAAATCTAGTTTTGAAAAGTAAGCTTTTTCGACCTCAACAGCCTGAACAAGCTATCCAGCGTCTAAGTCTAATCGCTCATTTAAATGAGGGACTTAAGCGAAAAGCAACCTTTGTGATCGCTCCTGCAGGCTACGGCAAGACAACGCTAATAAGCAATTGGACCAAGCAGCTTGATAGGTCGAACGGATGGCTGTCACTTGATTCAAGAGATAATGACATTGCTCGATTTTGGTTATATGTGTGTGCTGCTATACATCACGCTGAGCCTGACTTTTTAGAGGATACCCTAAGCAGTGATATGGTCTCTAGTTCACTTGTATCAGGTCATGTGGAGCCGTTTCTTGTCAGACTGCTTAATCAATTGGAGGAGATGTCAAGGCATATAGTCCTTGTGCTTGATGATTGGCATGTTATTGATGATCAAAGGATCGTTGACTCCATGTCTTTTTTTATTGAGTATCTACCATCAAACGTACATATTTGCTTCATTAGTCGAAAATCACCAGAAGGCTTAAAAGCCCGTTGGTTGAGCAGAGGGTGGGTGAACAAGCTAGAAGCAGATAGTTTGCGCTTTAATCTTCAGGAAGCTACAGCCTTTTTTCACAAGCATAATCTGGTAGAGCTTTCTCATGATCAAATTCAATCCTTGCTATACAAGACGGAAGGTTGGGTTACTGGATTAAAGCTTGCTGTAATCGCCATTAATGGAAAAGTGAAAGATCAACTCTTTCATGCATTAGAAGCTCCGCAAGTACATGCAGAGAACTTTTTAGCAGAAGAGGTTTTTGAATCTTTGTCCGAGTCGGAGCGTAAAATGCTAATGAAGCTGTCCCTATTGCAACGCTTTAATCATGAACTATGTGCATGGATGTCACAAAATGATTTAGAGGCTCCAAGCTTACAAAAATTAATAGATTCCAATCTGTTTCTTGTTTCATTGGATGATCACAATCAATGGTATCGACTTCATCACTGGTTCAAAGCTTTCCTACGACGTCAATTAATTGATTACGATCCGAGAGCAGAGACAAGTTTGTACGGGCTGGCTGGTGCCTGGTGTGAGCAGCAGGGATTAAAAGAGGACGCCGTTGAGTATTATTTAGCGGGAAAGCATTACGAGGAAGCGATCCGTTTACTTGAGGAAATGAAGTCCTTTATGATACGCAGACAATTTTCCACGCTTCGCAAATGGCTGTCCATGCTTCCTGAAGCCATTCTCCAATCTCATCATTATCTATACTTCTCTTTTGTTTTTTCCTTGCTTTGGGATAATAGACCAGATGTAGCGGAGGAGTATTTATTACGCGCGGAGAGAATTTTGGAGGAGGAGGCACATTCTTGGTCCTCTGCTGAAAGAAATCGCTATGCTGGAGATTTGTACTTTGTTCGCAATTTTAAATCTACTCAATTTGATATGGATATGGTAAAAGGTCTAGAGTATATTCGTCTCTCTTTAATGCATAGTCCTACTGGTACAGATTTAATTTTTGCTTCACCTTATCTCCCTCTAGCGCCATCTATATACCGGTCTTACAACGGTAAGAGAGGCAGACACCTACCTAGAGAAATCGCAGATACGTTTTTTCAAAGCATGATTGCCTTCATGAAACAGATGGGCATAGAGGAGGCTATTGAGGTTTGCTATGGGGAGTTATTGTATGAACGAAATGAATTGAAGAAAGCGGAGGAGTATTTGAAAAAAGGCTTAACGAAAAGCATACGAACTAGACATGAGCCAGAAAAGGTATTCGTGCCTGCACTTCTTTTTCTTTCACGAATTAGTGTGGCCAACCACAACGTAATAGCAGCTGTAAGATGGCTTGAAATGGCAAAAGAAAAAGTCCTTGAGAATTCAAGTGCAATGAAGGAGGCCCTTATTTTCATTGAAGCAGAGCTCGCCTTGCTTAAGCTTGATGAAGGTGATACTCTTCTTGCTCTGCAGTGGAAGAGCAAGTACCGTTTATCACACCAAGATGCAGTGTCTGTTGATCAGCTTTATAATTATCAAGCTCTAGCACGAATCCTGGTAGCATCCAATGAGCTTCGAGCGGCCTGGAATTTATTGAAAAGGTTATGGGAAATAGCCCTCAAGGATCATCGTCCAATGGATGCTTTAGCAATCCAAATCCTTCAAGCTGTGCTACAAAAAAGAATGGGTAATCACGAGGAGGCTATTCTCTTGATAGAAGGCGCTTTAATACATGCAGAGCCTGATGATTATATTCGTGTCTTTGTTGATCAAGGGCTATCTGTAGCGGAGCTCTTAGGGGAGTATATTCAAATGCGTCAAAAGGGCTTGTTAAGAGACCGGAGCATACCATCGCTTAGGTATGTAAGAAGAGTGCTATCTAGCTTTGCAGATCAGGGGATAACTCTTTCAGCTTCTGAAGATTCTTTGGACACTTTGGAGGTCCTGCTCACAAATCGAGAATTAAGCGTATACAGATGTATGGAGGAAGGCCTTGATAATCAAGCGATTACAGAGCGACTTGGAATTGGTATGGGGACATTAAAGTCTCATATCAATCATATTTACAGCAAACTTCAGGTATCTAGTCGAGTGGAAGCGATCCGGCGTGGTAGAGAGCTACGGGGTGTATAGGCATTATTACTATTACTCATAGCTAAGAATTTATAACTCTATAACTCTATCTATAACCCAGGTTAGATTTCAAACTCTCCTTGTCATAGTATAATGATTTGCTAAGAGGAAAAGACTTATATTGGCATGAAAGTGGAGGGTTTATAAGCGTGCGATTAGACAAATTAGCAAAAGTAGCATACAAAAATAAATTGGTAAATCGCTTCATTATTGGGCTTCTGATTAGTACCCTGATTTCTGGAATCATACCGATTGGCTCGACAGCGTATGCATCCGAACGTATGGTTTCGAGGGAAGGGCTGATGGATAACATCGGGGAAATTATGGATTTTATTATTTCGGATAACGGAACGATGACAATAGCAGAGACTAACCGCATTGTTCAATTTGATAAGGACTTCAGAATAATATGGGAGTCGGTAATTGAAGGGGGCATGATCAGAACTCTATATGAGACAGAGGATGGCAGCTTTTTATTTACGGGAGCTAATCAGCAATATAATGCTATTTACGGTAGCATAAGCCCAGATGGCAGCACATTGTGGACTAGGGATATAGAAGCTTACGAAAGTAGTTACGTGGCTGCTTTGCTTCCACATGACTCTAGTAGTTATATCGTTATAGGCCATGTCAGAGAGACTCTAGGCAATTCTGCAAGACCGATCATACAGCTTGTTACTCAGCATGGAGATATGATTGCTGAGAAGCTAATCCCTGTCGGCGATAGTTCTGAGAGCCAGATGATTTATGATGCGCTCCCAGAGGGTAACGGAGATTTTGTGCTCTTCGGGAATTCCCAGAACAACGCTCTGGTAGTAAAAGTGTCTGGATTGGAGGAGTCGCTTGGGGATATTATGTGGTCCCAGACGTATTCTGTAGGTAATTCCTCCAGTTTTCAGAGAGCATCAAAGGTCAGTTTTAGTGGAACATCCGGATTTGTCATTGGTGGAAATACACTCAATCCTTCCCAAAGGGCTACCTTAACATTGATTGATGAAGAGGGTAATATGCAGTGGTCCAAGGTGTACGAGCAGGCAGGCTCTGGTGGAATTGGCTTGGATGTAACGGAGACTCGCGACGGTGGTTATGTGTTGGTTGGAGGAGACAATGGATCGAATGGCTTTTTTCTAAAAGTTGATGAGCAAGGCAATGAGCAATGGAGAAAGGTTTGGCCGGGAACTGGAAATATACGCGGTATTGTGCAAAATAGCGATGGAAGCTATATGATGGCTGGGGGAGTTCACTCAGGAGAAGGGGTTGTCCGACAGATGTCTGTGGGTGAACCTACTGGGCTTTCTGTAGATTCATTATCAAAACGCATTTTGGGACTAAATGAAAAGATGGAGTATTCCATCGATGGAGGGCTTCATTATGAAGCATACAATTCTGCACAGGAGCCTGTCTTTAATGGGGCTGTTGATGTATATGTGAGGTATGCAAAGGATCTAGCAAATGGTTTTGAGGAAGGTCCACCGACCGTTTTAAGCTTCACGAAACAGCCAATTGATTTGGAAGAGGGACAGATATTTAACCAAAGTGGAAGAAGCTATAGTGGTGTTATTTCCTCTAGTCCATTAGGTAAAGATTTTGAAATGACGGCTTATGGGGATTGGCCAGTCGATTTTACTAAAGATGTTCAAGCTTTTTCAGGTGCTGTATTTGATGGGGAATACATCTGGATGATTCCATACAGAGCTGGTCAAGTCGTACGCTTCCATCCTGAAACAGGTCAAATGATTGCCTATGGAGGTTGGCCAGCAGGCTATGCTCCAGGACCGGATCACTTTGCTAATGGAGCATTTCACAGTGGTGTTTTTGATGGTGAGTCGATTTGGCTTATCCCTTATGATGCCAATATGGTTGTTCAACTCGATCCATTGACGGGTGAAATGCAGGGCTATGATGCTTGGCCAGATGATGTTGGAGAAAGTTATAAGTTTTCAGGAGGATATTTTGATGGTGAGTCGATCATTCTTGTCCCACATAATTCGAAGGTGCTTGTTGAACTAAATCCAGCTACTGGTGAAATGGAGGGTTATGATAGTTGGCCAGATGATTTTCAGTGGGGGCTAAACGGAGCAGCCTTTGCAGCAAGTGTATTTGACGGAGAAAACGTCTGGATGCTTCCTTATGAGGCAAATCAAATTGTGAAGTTTAGTACCCTGACAAAAGAAATGACAGGATATGCTGAAGGACCAATAGGTGTAAACTTGAGTGCTGATCGATTTATTGGTGGAGCTTATGATGGCGAACGTATTTGGATGGCACCAATAACAACGGAATATGCTCTAGCTATTCATACCTTAACAGGGGAACTGGAGAAATATGAGATCTGGCCTGAAGGAGAGCAGCCTACTGGTTCTTCTTATAATTCAATGTTCTATGATGGAGAGGCCGTTTGGCTTATTCCATACAATCAGAATGCCTTTATGCGTATTGATCCCCATACAGGTGAAACAACATTACACAGGAATTGGCCACTAGACTTCAACAAAGGTATTGCATCCTTTTATTCTAGTGTTTCTGATGGAGAAAATCTTTGGGCAATTCCTTATTATGCGGATCAAGTGATCAAGCTGAGCCCCACCACTCCTCCGGTAGTACCGACATATGTCGTAGCTTATGATGGAAATGGGGCGATTGAGGGTGATGTTCCAGTCGATACTGAACGATACGAGGAAGGCGAAGAGGTTACCGTTTTGGGTAATCTAGGTCAGCTTTCTCTACCAGATCATCGTTTTGCTGGATGGTCATTCTCTCAAAGCGTAACAGACAATGTGTATACGGCAGGAGATCGATTCACAATGGGTGGCGAGGATGTTACTTTGTATGCCGTATGGGAGGAAAGTACACCTGAGCAGCCAGCAACGTATCTAGTAAGGTATGATGGGAATGGAGCCACCTCTGGACACGTTCCTGTAGGTGAACGTGTCTATGAGACTGGTGAACAGATTACAATTGAGTTTAATTCGGGCGGATTGATCAGAAACGGGTATAGCTTTTCAGGCTGGAATACCAGGTCAGATGGTAGTGGTACAGGGTATGAGCCTGGGGATCAGCTAATGATTGAAGATGCGGATATTACGCTTTATGCAAGCTGGGCTCGGTTGCCTTCTATTCCTAATAATCCTCCTGCACCAGAGGAATCTGAGCTGATTCAGCAGCCTGAGACTAACTCTCGGGCGATTACGATCAAGTTAGATTCAGTAGAGCTGCCTCTTGAAGCTCTCATGTACCGAGTGCAAGGGAAAAACGGTCAGAAAATAGATGAGCTTAGATTGAATCATCAGCTTGTGCAACAGTTGAAATTGGCATTAAGTTCAAAGCAAGCTAACTCTATTAGATTTGTAATTAAAGAGGGTCACTCTAAAGTGGATGCAGATGAATTCTTGATCAGCCTTTCGCCCTCTGCCTTGCAGGAGTTAAGCCGCTTAGATGTGCAGCTAGAATTTGATTTTTATGATATTGCTCAGACACTTACGCATCAGCAGTTAACGAGCTTAAAGCAGTCCGCTCAAGCTGTTCAATTTCGTTTTGTTCTACCCGATCAAGCTCTAAGAACGGAACAGGCTCAGAGCTTTATTGATGCTGTTGAGTCGGGTTCCATAGTTGAAAAGGGAGAAGCCGAACGGATCAGTATGCCAATCATTGTGGAAGCTACAGATGCTCAAGGTAAGAGTTTAGCAAATGTCGAAACATTACTGACATTTCCGCTGAATCATTCTTCTCTGCCGAAAGATGTAAGTCTTCAACAAGCTTACCTAGATAGCTTGTTCGTTTATGTGGTCCGTGATGAAGGAACGTCTGAACTGGTAAAAGGAGATATTATTCAGGATAATCGGCACAACGTAACGGGCATTCAAATCAAAGTGAATCAATTCAGCACCTTTGCTGTTGTCCGTGTAATAGCTGATGGCGTGGAAGAGCTTTATGAGCCTTATATCAGCGGATACGCGGATGGAAGCTTTCAGCCCTCGCGTTCTTTAACAAGGGCGGAGCTTGCTGTCATACTTGAACGCCTTCTCGCTTACGATGAGTTTGATGATGAGGGCAGAGAGAATTCCTTCCACGACGTGAAACAGGGGCATTGGGCGGCAGAGGCTATTCAAACAATCAGCCAGGCCGGCATCATGGAAGGAATAGGGAAGGATAGCTTTATTCCTAGTAAGGAGGTCACTCGTGCAGAGTTTGCTACCGTCCTAGCTAGATGGAGGAAGCTTGACGCAGAGGCAGTGAGCACCTTCGATGATGTACGGGGTCATTGGGCAGCTCGTGCTATTTCACAGGTTCAACAGCAAGGATGGGTGCAGGGCTATGAGGATGGCACATTTCGTCCTCATCGAGCATTGACACGTGCTGAAGCGGTAAAAGTCCTGAATGCGGTACTTGGACGTACACCTATGAGCGCTATAGATCAACCAACTTGGTCAGATGTTTCTGTCTCTCATTGGGCTTGGAGTGATATCGAATCTGCTTCACAAAACTATGAAGTATCAAGAAATTAGGAGAAAAAATAAGAGTAATAGTATTAACAAAGTCTAGTAAAATCGTAAATAGTTAAGCTTGGCAGAAAAAAGAAGTGGCCTATGAAAGAGGGTCACTTCTTTTTCACGTAAGAATTTAGGTTTAAAAGCCAATTGCTGCAGCGCATCATGTTTCCTGGAGGCTGCTCGAAATTGTACGTACATAAGAAAGGTGTGGAAGAATTGTGATTATTGAAATGAAAAACATTAAGTGATTTTCGTTGTATATCTTATACCTAACAAGCATATGAATGATTATAAAACCTTGTTATAACAAGGAAAAGGGTAATGTTCCCCTTTATTTTTCCAAAAACCAGTTCAAAAAATAAATTCATGCAAACACTTGATTAACTTATACGTACATGTTTATAATATGTGTAATGAAAGCGCTTTAATTAAAATAGAACCATTTATCGCACGACATGGATATGTAGATCGTAGCATTCCCTAACTTGTCATTCCTTTTCAGTTTTCAAACTTTTCTTAACGTTATTGAAGCCCCTTTCATATATGGTGGCTTTAATATAAACTAACTCGTTTTTACCATACTTTACTCAGGGGGGAACTTTGATGAAAAGATTTTTGCTTGTATTATCTGTTGTGATACTAGCTCTAGCTTTAGGCGCTTGTAACAATAGTGGAGGAGCAGGTGGGTCTAACGGAGATCAGCTAGTATTTGGCTATACGTCAATGACTCAGAACAATCCATTTTTCCAAGTACTTGAAGAAGCTATTCGAGAAGAGGTTGAGGCTAATGGGGATCGCCTTATAACGACGAATCCAGCGATGGATGTCTCCCTACAAATTAATCAGATTGAAGACATGATTGCACAAGGAATTGATGCTATTTTCTTAAATCCAGTGGATTGGGAAGGGATTAGACCAGCTTTAGTCATGCTTGAAGAAGCTAATATTCCAATCATTAACTACGATACTGAGGTTAAGGATTTCGATTATGTTACCGCTTACGTTGGGTCAGACAACATGAATGCTGGAAGAGTTGCTGGTCAGGATTTAGTTGAGAGATTTCCTGATGGAGGTAAGATCGCTGTCTTAGATAGCCCAACGATGAACTCGATCAATGATAGAATTGCTGGATTTATGGAAGCAATTGATGGTCACGGGTTTGAGGTAGTAGCTCAGCAGGATGGTCGTGGAGACTTAGAAACATCTCTAGGTATTACAGAGGATATTCTTCAGGCGCAGCCGGACATCATTGCGATTATGGGTGGAAATGACCCAACGGGCTTAGGCGCATTAGCTGCTGTACGTGCGGCTAATCGAACAGACATTGTTATTTATGGGGTAGATGGCTCTCCGGACGCTAAGCATGCTATTTCTGAAGGAAGTTCTTTCGTTGGAACAGGGGCTCAATCACCAATTTCGATTGGAAAGACGTCGGTCGAGGTCGCCTATAAAATTATGAATGATGAGGACTTTGAGAAAAATACACCTGTAGAGACATTTTTAATTAATGCTGACAATGTAGATGAGTATGGTACTGATGGCTGGCAATAACAAAGTGTGTAAGAGTGTCTATTAAAAAGTGGGTGCCTTTATAGGAAAGCAATAATGCTTGTCTTATAAGGCACCTCCTTTATCAGTAAACGAGGTGGAGATTGTGAGCAGTAAGCTGTTAGAAATGACAGGAGTAACTAAGCGTTTCCCTGGAGTTTACGCTTTAAAGGGGGCAAACCTTGAAGTAGAGGCTGGTGAAGTCCACGCCCTTCTTGGAGAGAATGGGGCAGGGAAATCAACTCTGATCAAGATTCTTGGTGGAATCTACAGCATTGATGAAGGAAAGATCTCTATTAACGGTCAAGAGGTCGACATTCAAGACGTAAAAGCAGCTCAGCACTATGGGATTAGTATTATCCACCAGGAAATTGTCCTAGTTCCCTATCTATCCATTGCTGAGAATATTCATTTAGGTCGTGAGCTACTGACAAAGGCAGGATTTGTTGATAAGCAAACAATGTATGAGCACGCTCAGCAGCTGCTAGATGATTATGATTTAGGTCTATCCGCCAAAACGCCAATCCGCAATTTAACCGTCGCCCAGCAGCAAATGATTGAAATCATTAAAGCTGTTTCTTTCCAATCTAGGATTATTATCATGGATGAGCCGACATCTTCTTTAAGTGACAAAGAGGTAGAATTTCTATTTAAGACAATTAGAAGCTTAAAAAAGCAGGGCGTTGGCATCATCTATATCTCTCATCGGATGAATGAATTGTTTGAGATTACCGACCGAATTACGGTTATGCGTGATGGATCCTATATTGGAACGGTGGTCACAAAAGAGACAACAAATGAAAAGCTTATCTCAATGATGGTAGGTCGAGATTTAACCAACTATTATGTTAGAGACTTTTCAGAGCCGGGAGAGAGTGTTCTTAAGGTGGATAATCTAACGAAGAAAGGTGTCCTAGAGAATATTAGCTTCGAGCTGAAAAAGGGAGAAATACTTGGTTTTTCGGGATTAGTAGGGGCAGGTAGATCTGAGCTTATGAAATGTATTTTTGGTCTAGATTCATTCGAAGAAGGACAGATTATCGTTAATGGAAAGCCCGTTAAAATGAACAGCCCCAATGATGCTATTAAGCATAGGATCGCATATGTAACCGAAAACAGGAAGGAAGAGGGATTGTTTCTCATCCGCTCTGTGAAATACAACACGAGTATAAAAATTTTAGACCAGTTTATCCGTTTTTTCCGAGTAAACAACAAATATGAGGATCAACAGGCGGATAAGTACATTAAAGAGCTATCCATTAAAACACCAAACGCTGAACAAGAGGTGCGGAATCTTAGTGGAGGAAATCAGCAGAAGGTCCTCATTTCGAGATGGCTAGCTACGAATCCTAAGGTGCTCATCCTTGATGAACCTACACGTGGTGTAGACGTTGGAGCAAAGGCCGAGATTTATTCCATCATGAATCAGCTAGTAAAAGAAGGAGTTTCTATCATTATGGTTTCATCTGAGCTCCCAGAAGTGATTAACATGAGTGATCGAATTGCCGTCATGTGTAAAGGGAAGATCCAAACCATATTAGATAAAGATAGCTTTAATCAGGAAACCATCATGCATTACGCCATTGGAGGTCATTAATATGTTTCAAATGTCTTCTCTATCAAAGAAAGAAAGTCCACTTTTAAACGCAGGCTATAGTGTGAAGTCCTTTATTCGGGACAATATGGGGATTCTAATAGGGCTTGTTGTTTTATGTATTGTGATTACAATAATTAATCCTAACTTTCTTACATCAAATAATCTATTAAATGTGTTAAGACAAACCTCAACTAACCTTTACCTAGCCTTAGCAATGACTATGATTATTATCCTAGGTGGTATTGATCTTTCAGTTGGCTCCATTATGGCTGTCACAGGTGTTGCAACTACATCTCTAATTGCTTTTTTTGACGCGCCGGTTGTAGTGGCTGTAGCTGTAGGGTTACTTGTAGGGATGCTGTTTGGTGCCGTAAATGGTTATGTAGCTGCCACAACGGTTATTCCACCCTTTATCATAACGCTGGCAACGATGAACATAGCCAGGGGAACCGCCTACGTCATAACGGATGGAAAGCCTGTCCGAGTGATGTCCGATTCTTTTAATTTTATAGGCTCAGGTTACTTGTTTGGTATTGTCCCCATGCCTGTTGTCTATCTCGTCATTCTATTAATCTTATGTTATTTAATTATGAATAAAACAAAGCTCGGTCGATATATGTACGCGGTCGGTGGAAATGCAGAGGCTGCTAAATTCTCTGGAATTAATATTAAGAAGATCAAATTCTTTGCTTATACATTTAGTGGATTAATGGCTGCTGTTGCAGGTATTGTTCTTGCCTCTCGGATGTTCTCTGGTCAGCCTACTGCGGGAAATGCAGCTGAGTTAGATGCGATTGCGGCTGTTGTTCTAGGTGGAACAAGTATGACAGGTGGCTACGGCCGAATCGGGGGAACGGTAATTGGAGCCCTAATTATTGGAGTTCTTAGTAACGGCTTAAATCTAATGGGTGTCAGCTCATTTTGGCAGTATATTGTTAAAGGATTTGTTATTCTAGTGGCTGTCTATGCTGACGTTATTAAAAGAAGGAAAGCTATTGAGGCATAATTCTAAACCTATATCGAGCAGGTGGTGATGGATGTGAGAGAAGGAATTGCCATTGCCGGAACGGTGGCAGTAGACGAAATTAAAAAAGTGAGGAAGTATCCAAACTCGTCAGAGCTAGCCACGATTCAACGTGTATCTAGATCCATTGGAGGTGCTGTTTCTAACTGTGCTGTTGGATTAGCTAAGATGGATCATGAGCTTCCTATAGAAGTCATTGCCCTTGTGGGTAAGGACGAAAAAGGCTTATTTATACAGGATCAGCTAGCTACATTTAGCAACATTAACACTAAACAGGTACATGCAACGGGTGTAACCCCTTTTACAGATGTGATTCAGGATTTAACAGATCATAGTAGAACGTTTTTTACGTACAGAGGGAATTCTCATTTGTTCAATGAAAACACGATCGATTTTAAGAGTTTACAGGCCAATCTATTACACATCGCTTACATCTTACTACTAGATTCGCTAGATCAAGTGGATGATGAGTACGGAACAAAGATGGCTAAGGTGTTAAAGCAAGCACAGGAGGCTGGAATCAAAACTTCTATTGATATTGTTAGTGAAAGTGGAAATCGATATAGTCAAATCGTTCCTCCAAGCTTAGCCTATACCAATTATTGTGTCGTTAATGAGCTTGAGGCGGGCAAAACAGTGGGGATAGAGCTTAGAGATCAACAGGGAAATTTAAAGATAAATGAACTTAGAAAGGTATTGGTGAGACTTAAGGAGCTTGGTGTGCAGGATTGGGTGGTCATTCATACACCTGAAGGTAGCTTTGGTTTTGATGGATTACATGTGCACAGTATTCCTTCCTTAGCCATTGAGCAGGCTCATATTCAAGGAACGGTTGGAGCAGGTGATGCTTATGTTTCAGGTGTTTTGTATGGTGCTCTCAAAGGGATGGAGCTTCCGCAAGCTATGGAACTAGGAACCGCTGCCGCTGCTTCTTCTTTACTCGCTGAGGATAGCACCTCAGGGATCAAACCAATTGAACAATTAATGAATATGTATCAGCAATACGCGAAAAGAGAAACGATAGAAATTTAAGGAGGCTCACCATGCTAGTCACATTACGAGAAATTTTAGAGCAAGCGGAGCAAGGCAACTTTGCCGTAGGCTCATTTAATTCCCCAACTTTAGAGTCTGTCAGAGCAGTAACTGAAGCGGCTGAAGAGCTGCAATCTCCAATTATACTTTCTCACGCTGAGGTCCATAATGACATCATTCCAATAGAGATTATAGGACCAATATTTATTCAATTTGCCAAACAAGCTAGTGTTCCTGTGGTGGTTCATCTGGATCACGGGTCAAATCTAAATATCATTAAGAAAGCGATTGATATAGGCTTTACCTCCGTGATGATAGATGCCTCCCATATGGAATATGAAGATAATATTAGAATTGTACAGGAGGTAGTCGATTACGCCCATAAGCATAACGTTTCAGTTGAAGCTGAGCTAGGTATGATGACTTCTTCTGGCATAGGTGGAGAAGAGACACAAGGAGGAGAGCATCACGCTACTCAGGAAGCTGAGGACTATTATACAGACCCTCTTATCGCCAAGGATTTTGTGCAAAAAACGGAGATTGATGCGTTAGCGGCTTCATTTGGAACGGTACACGGAATATATGTACAAGAGCCTAATTTGGATATTAAGCGTCTGAAGGCTATTTATGAGAACATCGGTCGACCTGTTGTTATGCATGGAGGATCGGGCTTAGAGATAGAGGATTATGTGAACGTCATCCAGTCAGGAGTTAGGAAAATCAATTATTACAGCTACGCTGCCAAAGCAGGAGCACAGGCTGTAAAGGAGTACATCCAGCAGAATCAGAATCTGTTTTACCACGATTACACAGTGGTTGCTAAGCAGGCTATAAAGGAAGATGTTAAACGGGCCATGAAAATATTTATGAACAATGGATATTAATGTGGATTTAATAGGATGTGTAGCTTGATGATCTTGTAATCCGGAAGGGAGCTGAAGAAAATGCTTACACCTCCCCATGAGCGTGTAAAGAAGCATGCATTAGAGCTGTTTGAAAGGGCTAGTATTGTTCTTTCAGAAGCGGAAAAGAACAATCTTGAAATAGCAGACTTTGGCTTAGCTAACGTAGAGGTTAGTGGTCTTCAATTAGTCACATATGTCAATACAGAAAAGGTGTGTGCAAAGGAATTGGTGTTGCTTCCACACCAGACATGTCCAGAGCATAAGCATCCGAAAAGAAGCTTTGATGAAGGGAAAGAAGAGACCTTTAGGTGTAGATACGGACTTGTTTACCTGTACGTTGAAGGAGAGGAGACCAAGTCGCGTACTGTAAATCCACCTATTGGAGATGAACAGTATTATACAGTGTTTCACGAGATTATTTTACAGCCCGGAGAACAATATACGATTTATCCGAATACCCTTCATTGGTTTAAAGCAGGAGAAGAGGGAGCGGTCATTTCTGAATTCTCAACTCGAAGTACGGATGAAACGGATGTTTTTACAGACCCTAGAATTAAAAGAGTTAATGAATGATAGATGAGGAGTTGTAGGTACAAAGAAACTTGTCCGTATAAGTTAGTTAGGAATAGGATCGGAGTTGAAAAGTGATGCTTGAAAAACTGAAAGAAGAAGTGCTTGAAGCAAATTTAGCTCTCCCCAAACATGGCTTAGTCACTTTTACCTGGGGCAATGTGAGCGGAATAGATCGAGAATTAGGGAGGGTTGTTATTAAGCCTAGTGGAGTGGCCTATGAGGAGTTACAGCTAGACGATTTGGTTGTCCTTGATCTAGAAGGAAATATTGTTGAAGGGAAGCTTAAGCCTTCGTCAGATACAGCTACCCATCTTGTTTTATATAAAAGCTTTCCTGATATTGGTGGGATCGTTCATACTCACTCCCCTTGGGCAACAGCTTGGGCACAAGCAGGTAGAGAGCTACCTGCTTTAGGAACGACTCATGCTGATTATTTTAATGGAGCGGTTCCATGTACTAGAGCTTTAACTGATACAGAGATTGCAGGAGAGTATGAAAAAGAAACGGGACAGGTCATTGTAGAGACCTTCCAAGACCGTAATCCAAATGAGACCCCGAGTATATTGATTCACCAGCATGCCCCTTTTAATTGGGGGAAGAATCCAAGCCAAGCTGTTATGCATGCTGTGGTTCTAGAGGAATGTGCTAAGATGGCTTACCACACTCTGCATCTTTCCCCTTCCACACAGTCGATGGACACAGCGCTTCTACACAAGCACTTTTATCGAAAACATGGCTCGGGAGCGTATTACGGTCAAAACTGAGGAGGGATTACGATGGACAAATACACCATAGGTATCGATTATGGAACACAGTCAGGGCGTGCTGTTTTAGTATCACTGAAGGATGGTGAGGAGATCGCTGATCATGTTACCCCATATAAGCATGGTGTGATTGATAGGGAGCTTCCAGAGAGTGGCATAAGGCTTGGACATGAGTGGGCCTTACAACATCCACAGGATTATGTGGATGTCATTCAATTCTCCATTCCTGCCGTTCTTAAGCAATCAGGCATTGACCCAAAGCAGGTGGTTGGTCTAGCTATAGATTTTACGGCATGCACCATGCTTCCTATTGATTCAGAGCTAAATCCTCTTTGTTTTAGAGCTGATCTTAAAAACAATCCTCATAGCTGGGTGAAGCTTTGGAAGCATCATGCGGCACAGGATGAAGCAAATAAAATTAATGAGATTGCCGCAAAAAGAGGAGATCGTTTCTTACCAAGGTATGGGGGGAAAATCTCCTCAGAATGGATGATGGCAAAAATTTGGCAGATTCTTGATGAAGCTCCGGAAATCTATACAGAAACCGACCGGTTTGTTGAAGCAACCGATTGGGTTGTCTCTCAATTAACAGGTAATCTCGTTCGAAATAGCTGTACAGCAGGCTATAAAGCACTCTGGCATAAACAAGAAGGATATCCGAGCAAGGACTTCTTTAAGGAACTGGATACCCGTCTTGAGCATTTAACGGATACCAAGCTCAGAGGTGAGGTGGTTGCTCTGGGGACAAAGGCAGGAGGATTAACCAAAGAGATGGCACAGCTAACAGGGCTTTCAGAGGGAATAGCTGTAGCTGTTGGGAATGTTGATGCTCATGCTGCTGTTCCAGCTATGGGTGTCGTAGAGACAGGTAAGATGGTTATGGCGATGGGAACGTCGATTTGTCATATGCTCTTAGGTTCAAAAGAAGTAGAGGTAGAAGGTATGTGTGGGGTTGTAGAGGATGGTATTATTCCAGGCTTATATGGCTATGAAGCCGGTCAGTCGGCAGTTGGGGATATATTTGAGTGGTACATCAATGAAGGAGTTCCTTCTTATGTGCTAGATGAAGCGTCAGAGCTAGGCATAGATGTGCATCAGTATCTGGAGGGTAAAGCAGCCAAGTATAGGCCTGGTGAAACAGGATTATTGGCCTTAGATTGGTGGAATGGGAATCGTTCTGTGCTCGTTGACACAGAATTAGGAGGACTTCTGTTAGGAATGACTTTACAAACAAAGCCGCATGAAATCTATCGGGCTTTGCTAGAAGCAACGGCGTTTGGAACGAAAATGATTGTGGATTCTTTTACAAACAGAGGAATTGATGTCAAGGAATTGTATGCGTGTGGGGGACTTCCTCAAAAAAATAGGCTACTCATGCAAATCTACGCCGATGTGACTAATCTACCGATCAAGCTATCTGCTTCAAAGCAAACACCAGCCCTTGGAGCTGCTATGTTTGCAGCAGTTGCAGCAGGAAGTGAAGGAGGAGGCTACGATAGTATACTTGAAGCAGCACAAAATATGGCAAGGGTTCAGGAGGATGTAATTCTACCAATACCCGAAAACGTAATGATTTATGATAAAATATATCAAGAGTACAAGCGGTTACATGACTATTTTGGACGTGGGGAAAACCACGTAATGAAGGAACTGAGAGCACTTAGACAAGGTTCAAATCATTGATAGATAAATACCTAATAGGAGGCCGATTATGCTACAAAATCCATATACATTCTGGTTTGTTGCAGGAAGTCAGCATCTCTACGGAGAACAAGCTCTATTAGAAGTAGAACATCATGCAAGAAGCATGGTGAATGAGTTGAATAAGGAAGCTAATCTTCCATTTGAGGTTAAATTTAAATCTGTTTTAACTCTAGATAGCGAGATTCATAAGCTTATGATTGAAGCAAACTCTAGTGAGCGTTGTGCCGGCTTGATTGCCTGGATGCATACTTTTTCCCCAGGAAAAATGTGGATTAACGGTTTGGCTGCCCTGCAGAAGCCTTTCCTCCATTTGCATACACAGTTTCATAGAGATATTCCTTGGTCTTCCATTGATATGGACTTCATGAATGTTAACCAGTCCGCACACGGTGATCGTGAATTCGGGTATACCGTTACAAGAGTTGGCCTATCAAGAAAGGTGATTGCCGGATACTGGAGACATTCAGAGGTTCAGAGAAGAGTAGGGCAGTGGATGCAAACTGCTACAGCCATTCAGGAAAGCCGAAAGCTTAAAGTAGCTAGATTTGGAGATAATATGAGGAGTGTGGCTGTTACAGAGGGCGATAAGGTAGGGGCACACATCCAATTTGGTTGGACGGTCGATTATTATGGTATTGGAGATCTTGTTGAACGAATTAATGAGGTGCAAGAGGAGCAAGTCAATCTCCTATTTAAGGAGTATAGAGAGCTGTACGAAATAGATTCTCAAACATTAAATAGCTCTTCCCATTTAGAGGCTATAAGAGAACAGGCACGAATAGAGCTAGGATTAAAAGCTTTTTTAGAGGAAGGAAGCTATACGGCTTTCACCACTAACTTTGAAGATTTACATGGTATGAAACAGTTGCCTGGCCTTGCTGCTCAACGGTTGATGGCTGATGGGTATGGGTTTGCTGGAGAAGGGGACTGGAAAACGGCTGCCTTAACTAGATTAATAAAGGGCATGAGTCATAACCAAAGTACTTCCTTTATGGAGGATTATACGTATCATCTAGAGCCTGGCAATGAAATGATTTTGGGCTCTCATATGCTTGAGGTATGTCCTACTATTTCTTCCTCAAAGCCAAAGGTGGTTGTTCACCCGCTTGGTATTGGTGGGAAGGAGGATCCAGCAAGGCTCCTGTTTGATGGCAAGACAGGAAAAGGTATTGTCGTATCCCTCATCGATTTGGGCGGACGCTTTCGAATGGTGATGAATGAGATAGAGGCCGTAGCTTCGAGTGAGAAAACCCCTAATCTACCAGTGGCAAAAATGCTTTGGAAGCCGTTACCTTCTTTTTCAGTCGCTACAGAGGGCTGGATTTACGCCGGGGGAGCTCATCATACCGTTCTTTCTTTAAGTGTAACGAAGGAGCAGGTTATGGATCTAGCTGAGTTATTTAAAATAGAATGTGTCACCATTGACCAAGAAACGAGACTTGATCGGTTACAGCAGGAGCTTAGAATAAATGAGGTTGTTTGGAGAATGTCTAGATAAGCCAGTAGAATAAGGGCTTTAGAATAAGAGATGAGATGAAGAGTAACGGGGTGTAAATTAGTGGCTGAAACAAAATATAACAAAGTAAAAGAATGGATTAGGACTAGGATTATAGAGAACACATATAGACCTAATCAGAAAATAAACTCTGAAAGTGAATTAATGAAACAATTCGGTGTAAGCCGCCATACGGTTAGAATAGCAATCGGTGAACTTGTGAATGAGGGGTGGCTATACACGGAGCAAGGAGCAGGAACCTTTTGTGCTGATCGCTCCTCCCGCAGTGCTTCCCATCAACATGAGCAAAAGAAAATTGCTATTATCACCACATACATCTCTGATTACATCTTTCCTTCTATTATTCGTGGAGCAGAGGCTGAGCTAAGTAAGGAAGGCTATCATGTAACATTGTTTAGCACAAACAATAGCTATGATAAAGAGAAGAAAATCCTTGAGACCATTATCAGTCAAAAGTTTGATGGAGCGATTATTGAGCCAACGCAGAGTGCGTCAGCTAATCCAAACATTAATTACTATTTAAATCTGGATGTGCTAGGCATTCCTTACCTCATGATTAATGCTTTTTACGAAGAGCTTGAGCCTGTTCATGTGGTCATGGATGATGAAAAAGGCGGTTATTTGCAAACAAAGCACCTATTAGAGCTTGGGCATAGTCATATCGCTGGATTTTTTAAAACGGATGATAGACAAGGTGTAAAGCGTATGAAGGGCTTCATTAAAGCGTTTCGTGAAAAAAATATGGTTGTAGAACCTAAAAACATAGTGACATACAGTACTACAGGCAAGGATTCTAAGCCAGCAGACTATTTTAGAAATGTATGGGAAGCATCGTCGGAAAAGCCAACAGCTGTCGTTTGCTACAATGATGAATTAGCCATAAGACTGTTACATGTGATAAGAGAAAAAAAGCTAAGCATTCCTGATCATATTTCCATTGTGGGCTATGATAACTCGTTTCTAGCAGAAGTATCTGAAGTAAAACTGACAACCATAGAGCACCCTAAAAGCGAGCTAGGCAAAATGGCCGCTCAAATGATCGTCAAGATGGTAACAAAGGGGAGAAGTTGGAACATCAAGCCCTATGTATTTGAGCCAAAGCTCATTTTGAGGGAATCAACGATGCCTCCTCTTATGACAACGAAGGGGTAGCTAAGGATAACAAAGGATCTCAAATTGAATGAGGTCTTTTTGTTTTGTCTAATTTTAACCAAATTAAAGAAAAAGCATGAGAAAATTGTAAGAAAAAGTCGAAGGTTTCCCATGAATTGGAGGCTTGTTGCTCCTTCTGTTTTGGGATATATTGGAGGAGAATAGGAGAAAGGTCGGGGCAAGGATTGATCCGTATTTCTTACAGTCTAAGAATTTATAAAATTTGATACAATGATTTCTTCAAATTTTATAAATTATGGCTGCATGCAAAAGCTTCCTCTAATGATGGACTAGACAACCTCTTCGAGAGGGCTTCGATAGAAGCTTTTCTTATGCTAGTTTCTACCACTAAAGTTCAGATATTGTTCAGAATGATTTAGTAAAATAGTCCTGTTCTCAAATAAAATGAATTAAAGTACGATATGACGAAGTAGATGAAACTTGTTGAATTAAAAGGGGAATTTTACAATGTTTAGGATCAAATATGATATAAATACGTATTTACGAATGTCCATATTGCTCATATGTTTTATCCTCCTGTCTGGATGTTTGGGCAATGATCAGCCCATCCTATCGGAGATAGATCAAGAAAAGGAAATCATTCGTTATGAAGGTGAAATGAGCAGAGCGGTTTCATACGTTTATACGGGTGATAAGAAGCTAAGCTTAACCTTTAATGGCCTAGCTGATGATGAAACAATGGCCAAATTGCTTGATGAATTGGATAAATATCAGCTTAAAGCTACCTTTTTTCTCCCAGGTATGCGTGTAGCTGAAGAGCCTGACTTGGCTAGAGAGATTCTAAATCGTGGACATCACATTGAGAACAATACGTTAAATCAGCTTGATATGAGCGAGTTAACGTATGAACAGATCTATCGGGAAATACAATTGAGCAATGAAGTGATTGAGAAGGAAACGGGTGTCTTACCAAGATATATTAGGACACGTTCTGGGGACTTTACGGAGAATATTCGGTTGGCTGCTGCCCATCTTGGAATGGACGCCGTGATTGGTTACACGATCAATCCGAGAGATAGCGATATGCAAAGTGCAGAGGAGATCGGAGCATACGTAGAGCGATTTATATCAAGAGGTGGGATTATTACCCTACACACAAATTTAAATCCAGAAATCGTAGGCTCCATTCAGTACATAGCTAAGGCGGCAAGTGATATTGGCTATACCATCGTTCCATTGCACGATCTTATTGAAAGCGGAGGAGAGAGAAAGCCTTTGGAACAAATTGAGGGCTATGATGCTGCAAAGATAGACCTAGAGAATACAACAGCAGAATATGAGCTTATTTACACGTTTAATACAGATGAAAAGAAAATTGCTTTAACCCTCGATGATTGGGCTAGTGATCAAACCATTACAGAGGTTTTAGATATTCTAGCGCAATATGATGTCAAAGCTACCTTCTTTTTACGAGCTAGAGGAGTCGAGGATAATCCCAATTTAGCTAGAGCGATTGTGGAAGAAGGGCATGAAGTAGCGAATCATTCTTACAATCATGAGGTGGTCACAACCTTAACACCGCAAGAGCTGCAGGAGGATATTGTTAAGGCCCATCAGGTGCTAACAGAAGCCACACAGGAACAGCCAATCATGCTCTATAGACCACCAACAGGAGTAATTGATGATCAATCAGCCAAAGTGATAGCTGCTACTGGATATTCGCTTATTGCTATGTATGACGTTACGACCTTGGATTGGGATATTCGTAATAGCGCAGAGGATATTGTACAGACTATCATGGATAGAACTCAGCAGGGAAGCATTATCCTGCTGCATATTCTAGACAATACAAACACCGTTGAAGCGTTGCCGCAAGCAATCAGTCAGCTACAAAATGAGGGCTTTAGCTTTGTTAAGCTATCTGAAGTCATAGGGAAATAGAAGGGAAGGTAAGATATGCTGAACAAGGCAGACATGGATGTGTTTGAAAAAATAGTGGCACGCCAAAGTAAGTTGGCTATTATCGGTTTGGGTTATGTAGGTTTACCTATTGCCTTAGCTTTTTCTAAGCACTTAGATGTTATTGGATTTGATAGTAATGAAAAGAAGATAGAAGGATATCTAGAAGGAATTGATCCTACTGGTGATGTAGGAATAGATGCCATTAAGGAAAGCAAAGTTGAATTTTCCTCTGATATGGAGATCCTAAAAGAAGCTTCTATTTTTATCATTACTGTGCCTACTCCTATTAAAAGTGGGAATGTACCTGACCTGAAATATGTCAAACAAGCTAGTAGAATGATAGGACAGTATATGAAAAAGGGAGATCTTGTTATCTATGAATCTACCGTCTATCCTGGTGTGACAGAGGAGATTTGTCTTCCTATTTTGGAGGAGGAATCTGGTTTAACCGGAGGTACTGATTTCAAAATAGGGTACTCACCTGAGCGAATCAATCCTGGAGACAAGGAACACACTCTAGAGAATATAGTTAAAATTGTTTCGGGTATGGATGAACAAACTCTTGAGCTAGTTGCAAAGCTGTATGAGCTCATCATAAAAGCAGGCGTTTTTAAAGCGGAAAGCATTAAGGTAGCTGAAGCAGCTAAAGTGATAGAAAACGCCCAACGTGATATTAACATAGCCTTCATGAATGAACTATCCATGCTGTTTCAGCAGATGAAAATTAATACATCCTCCGTGTTAGAGGCAGCTCGAACAAAATGGAACTTTTTGCCTTTTAAGCCGGGCCTTGTTGGTGGTCATTGTATTGGAATTGACCCTTACTATTTAACGTATAAGGCAGAGGATGTGGGCTACCACTCCAAAATCATTCTAGCAAGTCGGCATATTAATGATGGTATGGGCAAGTATGTAGCTGAAAATATTATAAAAACATTAGTCCGCATGAAACAGGACATTAAAAATACTAGAATCGCTATTTTTGGCTTAACGTATAAAGAGAATTGTACAGACATTAGAAATACGAAGGTTACAGATATTCTAAAAGAACTCAAAGAATACGATATGACTCCACTGGTCGTTGACCCTTTTGCAAATCCTCTGCAAGCGTATGAGGAGTATGGAATAGAGCTTTCAGAACTGCCAGCTATAGGGGAGCTTAACGTTGCAGTTGTAGCTATCCCACATCAGCCTTTTGTTCAGATGGGTGTAGCAGATTTCAATAAGCTGTTCAGTACGCAGCAGAGCAAGATTATGATGGACGTGAAGGGAATTTACTCAAGAGCGGAGTTTGAACGCAATGGATTCTATTACTGGAGCCTGTAATAAAACGATGGGGGATCATCATTGTGATGAAATGGAGCTTTAAAAAAAAGGAAAAACAACAAATAGAAGAGAAGCTCATTTCTCCTAAATTAGATAGGAGAATATTAAACCATGTTCCAGATCCAGAGTCTATACGTACGACAGTAGATCGTAGAGGAATTCGAAATGAAAGACTAGCAGCGCAGAATCCGGATGGTGTGGAAGCCCAAGCATTAGACAAACTACGAATGTTAAGTCTTAGATACACAGCTGATTTTGATGTATATATCTTAGGGCCAAGGAAAAGGAAGAAAGACACGGTGAAGGCTAGGGCTGTTGATATATCTTCTACTGGATTGCTAGTGAATATGGAGGATTGGGCACAAGGTGATTCTATGGATTTTGCCATAGGTACTCATGCTTCACTAAGCTTTAATCTACCGCCTGGAACGATGCCTGAAGGATTTGAATCTAGAGTCAAAATAGACGCCAAAGTCGTTCGCAGCTTTATCCATCAGAAAGGGGATCAGGAGGTAAAAGGAGTTGCCTTTGAATTTGATCGTCCCTTAGCCGAGTATTTTCAAAAGAAACGTTGGGGCTATTCTATCTATTCAGCAAGCTTTTCATTATTGCTTGCCGTCGGTATTATCATGCTGATGCGCATTGAGAGTATTATTTATTTTCAATATCATTACTTGCTTTACCTGTATAGTCTTATTGCTGCAGCTTTTCTTTTAACAAGATACCTTTTTGGGGCGATGTACAGGGATGTGCCTATTAACCCACATTACACTCCAGGGGTAACGATTATTATCCCTTGCTTTAACGAAGAAGATTGGATCCAGAGAACGGTTTTGAGTTGTGTCAATCAGGAATATCCAATTGATAGGCTGGAGGTCATCGTTGTAGATGATCAATCCACTGACCAATCCGTTAAGAAAATAAAACAAGTCATTGAAAGCATTCACAATGAAGCGGAACGCTTTGCCACGAAGGAAAGAGTAAAATTACATGTGCTACCTGAAAATGGGGGGAAGCGTGTAGCTTTAGCGGAAGGTGTAAAGATGGCTAAGCATGACTTAGTTGTGTTTGTTGATTCGGATAGTTTTTTGGAGCCTAATGCCATTAAGCATTTAGTCCAGCCTTTCCAAGATCCTAAAATGGGCGGGGTAGCAGGACGTACAGACGTAGAAAATAAGTATACGAATTACGTGACTAAATTACAGACGGTAAGGTATTACATTTCCTTTCGTATTATGAAGGCGGCTGAGTCATGGTTTGATAGTGTGACATGTCTGTCTGGTCCACTAGCTTGCTATCGTAAGGAATTAATTCAAAAGCATACAGACGCATGGCTTAATCAGACATTTTTAGGTCATCCAGCAACCTTTGGTGACGATCGTAGTATGACTAATTTTATTCTACAAACCCATCGTACGGGGTATCAGGATGCAGCCATTTGCTCCACTATTGTACCTTCTGACGTGAAGGTGTTTATGAAGCAACAAATGCGCTGGAAGCGCTCCTGGCTTAGGGAATCTCTTAGAGCAGGTGGTTTTATCTGGCGTAAGGAGCCGTTTATGGCCCTGTTCTTCTATATAGGTTTAATTGTACCTATTGCTGCACCAGCGGTTGTCCTTTACAATCTCATCTATATTCCATTGGTACATGGTATATTTCCTAGTACATTTTTAATGGGATTAGTTCTAATGGCGCTTCTAATGAGTTTGGCTCACCTGCTATTTAGAAAAAGTAAGCTGTGGATCTATGGACTTGTTTTTGTGGCTTTCTACTCCATTGTACTTTTATGGCAAATGCCTGTGGCGATTGCGACCTTCTGGAAATCTTCATGGGGAACAAGGGAAACGCCAGAGGATATTAAAGAAAGAGAAAAGAAGGAAGCCAGGAAGAATAAAAAAGCTAGGAAAAATAAAAATGGAATGGGGTTACCCTTTTAGGACCCCAGTCGGGAGTGAATGGCAGAAATGAGACGGAAGAAGCATAGTTCTGCCCTTAATTATCGTCGCAAAGATCGGTGGAAGGTCTGGAAGACGTTGATCCAAATACTGATTTTGATTGTGCTTGTATGGCTAATCGTACAGGCGTTATTTCATTTTAAAAGCTATGAGGAGCCGGATCGTTCCATGTGGACGAATGATCAAGGCTTTGTCGCTTTGACTTATTTCGGTGTTGGACGTACGGGTACACCTAAGCATGTAGCGAGGGCTGAACTGGATCAACAGCTACAAGCTTTGTACGATCAGGGCTATCAGAGCATTTCACAGGAGGATATCCTACAATTTTATGCGGATGGAAGCCCTTTGCCTGAGAAGGCGTTGTTTTTAGCGTTTGAGGATGGACGTAATGATTCTGTGCTGTATTCTCAAAGACTCTTAGAAAAATACAACTACAAAGCAACGGTTCTCACTTATGCAGATAAGATGGGGGATAATCGCCATCGTAAATTTATTCAGCCGAGAGATATTAAAAGAATAGTAAAAACAGGCTATTGGGAGACGGGAAGTAATGGATATCGTCTTGCCTATATTAACATCTTTGACGATGAAGGGAATCACGTAAGCAACTATTTAGATGAAAATGAAGCAGATAAAACATCAATGGCCTACTATAATCATTATTTGATGGACTTTATTCGAGATGAACAAATGATTCCGATAGAAAATAGGACAGAAATGGAAGAACGTATTACGGCTGACTATCTAGCTATGGAAAACGTATATAATCGAACCTTAGGCTATGTTCCTGATCTATATATGATCATGCATGCAAACGCTATGTATAGAGGAATGAATCGCCTAGTTTCAAACATAAATTCGGAGCATACAGAAAGAATCTTTAAGCTGCATTTTAATCGCGAGGGATCAGCGTATAATACAAATGAAGAAAATATCTACGACTTAACTAGGGCACAAGTCGCTCCTTATTGGCATACGAATCATTTACTGATGAAGCTACAAAAGGATACAGGTCAAAGCATGGATTTTGTGCTCGGTGATGAAGAACAGGCCGGGAAATGGGAGCAGCTTCAAGGGACCACTGAGTTTAAAGACGATACGATTATCCTTACTTCTCCACCTGCCGAAGCGGGTCAGCTTTATTTGAAAAGTAGCGCTGAGCTTACCGATAGTAGAATTTCAGTTAAGCTTCTAGGGAACGTGGTTGGACAGCAGACCATCTACCTTAGATATGATCGCGAGCAGGATTCATTTATTCGTATTTTGCTGGAGAACAATGAAATTCGAATTGAAGAAAAAGGTGCAGGGCAAGAAGAAGCTAAAGAGCTATTCACTACCACATTAGATGAGGTGCTTTGGAAAGAGGAGGACTTAGCCTTTGATAAAGCGTCCGTTTATACTCTAGATCAAGCGACATCAGGTACAGCCTCAGAAGAGGAAGAGTACCCAAGCAATATTCAAAACACGAGAGAGTTAGAGGTAGTTGTTCTAGGAAATAGCCTTTCCTTAAGTGTTGATGAACAAAAACTTGTAGATCAATTAGAAATAGACCAGGCCGTTGCTTCAGGTGGGGTTATGCTTGAGGCAATGTATCATCCACAGAATGAAAAAGATGATATTTATGACGGTGTATTTCTAGATCTGATTATCAAGTCTCTAGAAGCTGGAGAGGAACAAGAAGTGACTATTTTTACAAACAAGCCTACAAGCCTTCAAGAGGTTATTCGAACAATTAAAAATTTCGTTAATAGGACGATCGATTGGGTAATAGATGTATTTTAATTCTGGTCGGTTGAAGAGGAGGAAGAGGAGAATTGCCAAGGCAAAAAAAGCAAGGCTATAGACGTGTTTGGTACTTAACAGGTTTCCTGCTCCTCTTGATCCTGTCGTTATTGGTATATTTTTTAAACCAATCAAGCTCTAAGGTGGACATAGAAAGCGAAACGGTAGAGGAACCCGTAAGAGAACTATCCGCTTGGGTTGTTGACTGGCATAGTGAAGCAGGATTAAGTGATTTGCAGGAGCTTTCATCGAGCCTAAGCAGTGTACAAGCGTTTGGAGTTTATTTTAATCATGAGGATCAGCTTCATGTAATAGATGGATTTCTTGAATCAATCTCTGCCGTAATGGATGTCTCGGAGGAAAGAGGTATACCTTCTACTTATTTGACAATTGTGAACGATCGATTTAATGAGGACGGCACGATCACACAGAAGGATTCAGCTCTTCTCACTCGGCTGATGGCCACGGAACAAAGTAGAAACCAGCATATAGCTAACATCATGCAACTGGTCGAGAGGCATGGTGTAGCAGGCATTGAGATCGATTATGAAAGAGTTCTTCAAGAGGATTGGACTAACCTTATTCTCTTTTTGCAGCAGCTTTATGAGCAGTTACAAGAGCTAGATCTTTCCTTAAGAGTTGTTCTTGAACCTAGAGCTCCTATAGAGGAGCTTAAGCTTCCAGAGGGCCCTGATTATGTTATGATGGCCTACAATTTATTTGGATACCACAGTGGTCCAGGACCTAAAGCTGATCTTTCCTTCATTGAGTCATTAACGAAGCGGATGGAAAGCTTGCCCGGGAATCCATATGTAGCTCTAGCTACCGGAGGGTTTTCATGGGATGGTGGAGAAAAGGCAACTGCATTGACGGAACAAAAGGCGTATGAATTAGAACAAGAGAGTATACAACCTCCTTCCAGAGATGAAGAAAGTGGTAGTATCTATTTTGATTACGTAGATGAGAATGGTGAAAAGCATACGGTTTGGTATGCTGATGGAGAAACCTTAAGGGTATGGATAGAGGCAGCTTACTCGGGAGGAATCACAAACATTGCGTTGTGGCGGCTGGGGGAGGTAAGTGAAGAAACATTGCAAAAGCTAAATCGAATGATGGAAGTCAATGACTGACTAAGTCTCGTGATAAAAGGCCTATGTTCATGAAGGAGTAAACCCTGTTCATAATAATAACCCTTGATCAATATAAAAGACCCAATTCTCCAGTAAAAGAAAAGGGTCTTTTCATGCTATTTTGTTCCGATTCGAACAGAAACACTAAAAGGTGATGTAACAATATGGATTTGTCGACCATCTAATTCCATGGGTTTATTAACATAAGTAGAAATGTCCTCTTTATTAAAATGATTGTCTATGATTGTGTAAAGATTCCCGTGCTCATAGGGAAGATAAAATTTAAACAGTTCTTTGGCTATATACGGAATTTTATTCAGTTGATGGGCTCCAGTATGACTTCCGTACCAGTTATAAAAGGTGATTTGGGCAATGTAACTATCTCCACCAGCCTCAACGACAACTTCAGCGCGTTCTATCTGGCTACCTCCATAAGGATTAAAGTAAATACCTCTAAGAAGATGAAGTTCTTTTTCTAAAACTTCTTTATTACGATTATAATCTTCTGTTGCTGTTGCTTGAATGACAGGGGCTGTCCAGTTATTTGGAGCTTGGTAGCTTATCGTAAGCTGTTCCTCATTTCCTATAGGTATGTTAGGGAGGAGGTTGGGATCTGAGGCGACTGCTGGTCTTGCAGCTAGCTCGTCCTTTCCTTCCAATACAAGGTTTTCTATAAAAGTGACAGCTTCTGCTCTTGTTAAGGATTTCGAGCCTTGATAGCTTAGCACCGTCTTGTGGTTTGGATTCGTTCCTTTGGCCAGGTTATAGCCTAAAACATATTTAATCGCATCATTTTGGTGATAGTTTACACCCTGTGTAGCGGCAATAAGCTCAGCTACCTGAACGCGTAGAAGATATTCATTTCTTTTTTCCGAATCGGTGGTGCCTGAAACAGGATAATTTAACTCCCCGCCCAGCTGATAAAATGGATCAGTCCAGTGAGAAGCTCCTTGGACAACAACATCAGAACGATAAGCACGAATCACCATAGCTAAAAATTGAGCCTCAGTGACCCTTTGGTTGGGTTTGAATGTACCGTCCGTAAACCCGTTTACAATACCTTGCTCTGTAGCCCAAAGTATGGTGCCCTCAGCCCAGTGTCCGCGGATATCTGTGAAGGTAGTAGCAGCGGCAGCCTGACCCTTTTCAAATGGAGAAGTAAAAGGAAGAATGCCGAAGCAAAAGAGAAATACGGCTAGGGATATAAAACTTGTAATTTTTATACGTTTCAAATGTCCTCCTCCTATCTCCTTGCTAACTTATACTTCATACTATAGAAAGTTGAAAGAGAGATCAAGGAAAGGATTTCATTATACAATTCGATCTGGGACCACTCCAAACCAAAATAGATTCACAATTTCTTGAGACATGCTTCTATGATCTGAAAAACTCTCACGTAGCTGCTCACGATTTCCAGTCATCATTACAGCAGCAAAAGCATGGGCCGCTAACAAAGAATTAGATACGTAAAGCTCTCCTTCTTCAGTAGCTTTAGAAAAGGCTTTTGCCATTTCGACATGGACAGCATGCTCTGCCCGGTTCATATCCTCTAGCTGCTCTTCAGATAAAGCTGGTTTCGCTTCCTTCATCAGGCCAGCAAAATCTATATGCGGTCGCTGTAGATAAGCCTCCACAATATCCTGAAGTCTCTCCTTTAAAGGAGCGTCACGATCTAGTAATAGTAATGTATAACGGCGAATATTGACCATCATTTGAGTGACTGCAACGGTAAATAAAGTGGCCTTGTTAGGGAAGTAATAATAAATGGATGCTTTGGTTACACCAGAAATTCTAGCGATTTGTTCTAATGAAACCTGCTCATATCCATATTCCATAAATAATCCTTGAGCAGTATGCAGGATAATTTCCCTTACCGAACCTTCTTCCCCTTCTTGTTTAGGTCTTCCTGGAGCTCTCTTGCTTTGCTGTTTCATCTAGCTTTCACCCCTTTAGCAGTAATTAACCTACCAGTATATATAATTAATAATAAGTGATGAATACTTCACTGTCTAGATTTTACAAGGAAAAAAGGGAATCGACAGTACGTAAAGACTTATGTATAATCGTTGTATATTATTTGTATAAGGTTCGGAGTCCTATAAAGAAAAGAGTGAAGGAACGTGTACACGATTAAACAAGCCTCTGACCTATTAGGTATACCGGCAGTTACAATTAGAGCTTGGGAGACTAGATATGGGGTGGTATCCCCAGTGCGAACAGAATCAGGATATCGCATGTTCACAGAGGAAAATATCGAGGATTTAAGGTGGCTTAAGTCCCAGATAGAAGACCAAAGCTTGAATATTAGTCAGGCAGCTAGACTTCTTGAACAAAGAAGAAAGAAGCAAAATGACACCACAGATGTTAGCGAGAGTATAGACGATGAAGGTGAAGGGGATGGCTTTCAAGTACGTGAAAGAATGGTGGAGCGCTTGTATGAAGCGTTATCCAATTACCGTACGGATCAAGCAAAGACCATTGTAGAGCTAGGCTTCTCAATGTTTGGTTATGATGCCATGCTTAAAGATGTGATGTTCCCTATTTTAATAAGAGTAGGTGATGATTGGGAAAATGGAAAGGCCACAGTTTTTCAAGAGCATTATACAACACAATTTTTGGTGCAAAAATGCTTAAGCTTTTTTCACATCTTTCCCACAGACCCTGAATTACCACAGGTTTTAGCCCTCTGTCCTCCAGGAGAACAGCATCAGGCTGGTTTACTAATGTTTTCACTCTTTCTACGGAAAAAGGGAGTGGATGTGTTATATTTAGGAGCAGATACTCCATTTGAAGGTATTGATAAGCTAATAAGGAGTCAGCAGATCCGTTTTGTCTGTATTTCTGTATCCATTTTGAGCTGCTTACCGCAGGGAGAAGCTTTTGTTGAGGGGTTACTCAAGGAATTTCCGGACATTCAATTTGCTCTCGGAGGAAGTGCATTTGAGCATACATCAGGAAAGTACGGACCCTGGCTCCTTTCCTCTGATACGAGGGATTGGCAAAAATGGTTTGATGACATTTATTTAGCAAAAGCCTAGATCTTAGAATCTAGGCTTTTTTGTGTGTGGAAAACAGTACAAGCTAAACTGAATCTCTTACTCCTTAGAAACTGATGGTTTTGAAAGGTTTAATAATTTCTTTACAGGGTAATAAAGGCTATGTATAATTGTTGTATAATGTTTGTATAGCTATTATATAAGCTTGATTCATGCAATGAGAACCCTTTAAATGAAAACTTTTTGAGATAACAGAAATTAGATAAAAAGGAGCTCCCCTTATGAACAAAGAAAAAACTGCGATTGTCATTGGTGCGGGTCCTGGCGGTTTAGCAGCAGCTATGCTGTTAGCTGGCAAAGGTTATAAGGTTAATGTTTTTGAGAAGCAAGCCTATCTAGGGGGGCGTACTTCACAGGTACAGTTAGGGGAGTATCGGTTTGACCGGGGGCCCACTTTTTTAATGGTTCCTCATCTCTTAGAAGAGTTGTTTTCTTCGGTTGATCGTCGTCTCGATCATTATGTAAAGCTAATAGAGTTAGACCCGCTATATCGCCTGAAATTTGGAGAGCTCGAATTTTCTCCTTCTCGTCACTCAGCTCAAACTGAAGAGCAAATTGAGCGACTTTTTCCTGGGAATGGGCAGGGATATAGACGTTTTATGCAAGAAGAAGGGAAGAAGTATCAGCGTGTCATGCCGTTACTTCAACGCCCTTTTTCCAAGCTTCAGGATTACATGGCGAAGGATGTTTTTGCCGCACTGCCTAAATTAAATGCAGTAGGCACTGTCTATCAACGCTTAGGCCGGTACTTTACAGATGAGCGTTTAAAATATGCCTTTTCTTTTCAATCCAAATATCTAGGTATGTCCGCTTGGGAATGCCCAGGGACATTTACGATTTTATCCTATCTTGAGCATAAGTATGGCTTATTTCACCCGGTTGGTGGTGTCAATCAGATCTGTCAGGCGATGGCTCAAGTAATCGAGGAGTATGATGGTCATATTCATCTTGCGACAGGTGTTAAGCAGGTCCTAACCAAAAATAAAAAGGTTGTTGGGATCCAGCTTGAGAATGGTGAACGTTTAGAAGCTGATCACGTTGTCATCAATGCAGATTTCAGTACGGCCATGAATACGCTGTTTGCTGAAGGAGAACTAAAGAAGTTCAGTCCAGCAAAACTAGCTAAAAAGAAGTATTCCTGCTCTACCTTTATGCTTTATTTAGGTGTGAACAGGTCTATCCATATGCCTCACCATAACGTATTATTTGCCCAAAACTACGAAAAAAATGTAAGAGAAATTACGACAACTAAAATTCTTTCAGAGGACGCTTCATTATACGTACACAATCCTAGTGCTCTTGATCCTACTCTCGCGCCAGCTGGAAAAAGTGCTTTGTATGTACTCCTTCCTGTACCTAATCTGACAGCAGATATTAATTGGCAGGAAAAACAGGAACAGGTTAGAGAAGCAGTCCTAACACGACTTGAACAAGAGCCAGAGCTAAGGGGTATAAGCTCCGCAATAGAGGAGCAAGAAATTCTTACCCCGTTAGATTGGCAGGAAAAGCAATTTGTTTATCGAGGTGCTACGTTTAACTTGGCTCATTCTCTTGATCAAATGATGACCTTACGTCCCCATAACCGTTTTGAAGAGCTTGATAATTGCTGGTTAGTAGGAGGCGGGACTCATCCAGGAAGTGGTCTTCCTACTATTTTTGAGTCGGCCAAGATCAGCACACAATTAATTCTTGAGCAGGACAGATCACAGATTCAGCGCTTTAAAAAGCAAAAAAATGTGGTGGGGGAGGAGGCCTCGGTATGGAGGTAGGAATTGTTGGAGGAGGAGTAGGAGGAATGATTACTGCTCTACTCCTATCTCAAAAGGGTATTAAAGCTACGATTTATGAGGCGAGTAGTCAGCTAGGAGGACGCCTTGCTTACCAAGAAGGAAAAGGATATCGCATTGATCAAGGCCCAACCATTGTACTTTTACCTGATATGATCATAGACATTCTTGAAGAAGCAGGGATTCCTAGATCAGAGCTGTCTCTTCTAGAATGTGAGCCGATGTACCGGATTAATTATACGGATGGACAGCATTTTTATAAATGGAGAGATAAACAAAAACAGGTAGAGGAGATTGAACGTGTTTTCCCACAGGAGGGGAAGCATTTTCTGTCATATATGAAGGACATGGAGAGCATGTTTTCAAGAGGAAAAGAGGCTTTTCTAGATCGTCCCTTTTTACGAAAAAAAGAGTTCTATACATGGAAGAATTTATCCCTTTTAACGAAAATGAAAGCCTATAAAAGTGTCCGTGAAATTACAAGAAAGTATTTTAAAGACGAACGACTTATAGATGCTTTCTCCTTACAAACTCTGTACATCGGTGGGGCCCCCTTTCAATCGCCAGGTCTTTATACACTTCTCCCTTATGCGGAGCATGCCTATGGTGTTTGGTATCTCAAAGGAGGCTATGCAGGGCTTTCCATGAGGCTGCAGGAAGAACTATTAAAAAGAGGAGTTAAGCTTCATTTAAATACTAGGATTGATGGATTTGAGCTCACGGGTGCTCAATGCGCTGGTGTGAAGGTTGGGGATCAGATATTTAGACATGACGCGGTGGTGTATAATGGTGACTTTCCACACCTAGGTGGCTTACTTGAGCAAAGTACGACAGATGTACCTAGCCGGGATGATTTGAGATCCATGAATAAATCCCATGAAAGCCCTAGCAGTCGTTTAATGAAAAGAAAGTCCTTTAAAAAGAACTATACTTCCTCCTCAGGATGTGTACTGATCTATTTAGGAGTCAAAAAACGATGGGTTGATGCAGATGTGCACCAATTTTTCTTGCCAGAGTCTTTGCAAGCAGGGCTTCAGCACATATTTTTAGAACAACGCCTTCCTGAGCATCCATCCTTCTATGTCTTTAATCCTGTTAAGCTCGATCCAGATGCCGCACCAGAAGGTGAAAGTGTTCTATATATCCTTGTTCCTGTACCCACCAAAGGAAAGGTGGATTTTCAGCAGGAAACATCAGCGTTAGTTGATAGAGTTATTGACGAAGCAGAGGAGCGAGGCTTTGCTGGACTAAGAGAGGCTATTAGCTGGATGGACATTCGTACTCCAGCGGATGCTGAGAAAGAAGGTCTGTACTTAGGTGGAAGCTTTGGCATTGCCCCTATCTTATCCCAGTCTGGTCCATTCCGTCCCCAGATTGTGCCTTACCCAATAAAAAATCTTTATGCTGTTGGAGCGTCTATCCACCCAGGCGGAGGAATTCCTATTGTCATGCAGGGGGCACGTTTGTTAGCACAGCAAATGGTAAAGGAGATGATCGTATGAAGTTGCCAGTCTATTTACAAAGCTGTGAGAGAATGATCCGAAAGGGTTCAACAAGCTTCCACAAAGCGTTTGCCTTTCTACCTAGTCCAAAAAAGGAAGCTGTTCATGTCATCTATGCATTCTGCCGCCTCATTGATGATTCCGTGGATGAGCCTGAGAAAAGCCCTTTTACGATCGATGAATTAGAGAATGGCTTAAGGCAGCTTGATCAAGCACAAGGACATTTTATTTGGCCAGCTCTACGCTGGTTGTTTGATACATTTCCTGTCTCTAAAACGCCTTTTTATCGCCAAATGGAGGGTCAGCGCAGAGATCTTATACTGACTCATTATGAGACGATGGAACAATTGGACGAATATTGTTACCTTGTAGCGGGTACTGTTGGGGAGATGCTGATGCCTGTTCTTCACGATCAACCCAATCAGCAAATTATTGAATCAGGAGTAAGCTTAGGTAAAGCTATGCAAATTGTGAACATTATAAGAGACGTAGGTGAGGATCTTGAGCGCGGGCGCCGATATCTCCCTTTGAATCTACTCAGGTCCTTTGGCTATACGGAGGATATGCTAGAGCAGAAAATGGTTAATCACAACCTAGTGCAGGTTATTCAATATTTAGAGGTGTTAGCTAGACAGAGCTTTGAGGAAGGCTTGAAGGATTTAGATGCTTATCCGGCTTCAAGCGCATTTTCTGTTGAGCTTGCAGCGCGATTCTACGAAGCGATTTTACTATCTGTAGAGCGCAATCAGTATGATGTGTTCACTAAGCGAGCTTATGTGAATCAAGCACAGAAGGTCAAGATTTATCATTCGGTGAAGAAGCACCATGAGCATGCAATGAAAAATGAGGAAAGTAGTGCGGTATCATAATGCTAAAAATCATCTTCTACTTTTGGTATGTAGTTGGTTTGATCTTAATGCTAACAATTGGTGTTCCAGATATATTAAGCTTCTCCAATGGCTTGTTTCTTGTCTTTTTTGCCTTATATGCTCTTACTATTGAACAGAAGCTGGGAGAGAAAAAAGCAATCATTTGGACTCGGGCAGCTCTCATCGGAGTACTGACTTTTACCATAGAATGGATTGGTGTACGTACTGGCTTTCCGTTTGGTGAGTACAACTACTCGAATACATTAGGATTTTTACTAGATGGTGTACCGATTACTATAGCAACGGCCTGGGTTGGGGTACTTGTCAGTGCAGTCGTTATCTCAGAATATCAATCAAGATGGGTCAGAGCTATTTTTGTGGGCTTGTGGGCTTTATTCTTAGATTTAGTTCTAGATCCTGTCGCCTTTGCTAAAGAGTTTTGGATGTGGGAGCATGAAGGAGGATTCTATTACGGAATTCCATTAGATAACTTTATCATCTGGTTTATTCTACCTGCTCTACTTTCTTTTGTGTTCCCGCTACGTAGCATATCCTATAGCATTCGTAAGGAAATGATGCGTCTCTATCAAATGATGCTCCTTTTCTTTGGTATTTTAGGAATTGGTCAAGGAATGGTCATTCCTTTAGTTATAGCTATAGTTGGAGTCATTTTAGCTGAAGGAGTGCTGCGTCGTGATCAAAGCAGACAAAAGCAAATGGTTTAACTTTATCTTTTATCGCTATAATCTTTATTATTTATTAAGGCGGAACTTTCATTCTATACGAGTAAGGGGAGAGGTTGATCTTGAACACAAAGATCAGCCTGTTCTGTATGTCATGAATCACTGCTCTTGGTGGGATGGATTGATAATCTATCATGTGACACAATCCCTTTCGACCTTACAGCATTATATGATGATGGATGAGAAGCAAATGAACCATTATGGATTTTTTAAAAGAATTGGTACATTCTCAATAGATAAATCAAGTGGAAAGGGCATAATAGAATCTCTACAATATGCTGTAGATTTACTTCATGAGGAGAATCAGTATGGTAATGGCATATGGATTTTTCCTCAGGGGGAAATCTATCATTTGGAGGATCGACCTTTACGTTTTTATAATGGTGTAGGCTATGTATTAGAGCGTAGCCCACACGTTCAGGTTGTGCCTGTAACCATTTACTATTCACTGGCTCATCACCAAAAAACTGAGGTAACCCTAAGTTTTGGTCAGCCTATACAGGAGGAGTGGTCAAAGCTTGGGAAAAAAAGATCATCTATTCGATTAGAAAATATTGTGGAGAGACAATTAAATGAACATCGCCGGTGGGTTATTCATTCCATTAAAGAGGAATTATCTCTGTTTAGACCAGTCATAAGGGAAGGAACGTCAATCCACCAGACCTTTGATCGGTTTAGGGGTAGGAATATTGATCCACCAAACGTTTAAGTTCAGTAAGCAAAATTTAAATAAGCGTTTAAATCGCTTAAGGAGGGGAGCTAGCAAATGAAAAAAGTAGTTGTGATAGGGGCAGGCCTAGGTGGATTGTCATGTGCGGTTAAGCTAGCTCATGCTGGATATCAGGTAACGATATTAGAGCAGCAAAAGGAGGTAGGGGGCAAGCTTCAGCGTGTAAAGCTAGGGGATTATAGCTTTGACCGTGGTCCGAGCACCATTACTATGCCTCATGCTTTCAAGAATGTATTTGAAGCTGTTGGGAGACATATGGAGGATTATGTAAGCTTTTATAAGCTCAACCCTGCTACACGCAATCGTTTCTATGATGGGATAACTGTAGACCTTACCTCTGATGTGGCTCACATGGAAGAGCAGCTTGCCCAATACTCCCCTGAAGATGCAAGGCAGTATAAGGTGTTTATGCGGGAATCGCAAGCGCTGTATGAACAGGCAGAACGTCATTTTATGTCTAAGCTTCTGTTGAACTGGAAGGATAAAGCTAGCCTTTCTATGCTCCAAGCCTTACTCCGGATTCGTCCATGGCTACCTTTACATAAACTCCTTCAAAGGTATTTTTGTCATCCTCATACCTTGGCGATGTTTGGACGTTACGCCACTTATGTTGGCTCGTCCCCGTATACCTCACCTTCTATCTTTGCGATGCTTGCGCATGTGGAAGCCTCTATTGGAATTTATGGTGTTAAGGGGGGCACATACAGCATTGTTAAAGCCTTTTCAAAATTAGCTCAAGAGCTCGGGACTGAAATCAAAACCTCAACCTCTGTGAAACAAATTGTAGTCAAAGAGGGTAAAGCAGTAGGAGTAGAGACAAATGAGGGAGGTTTTTTGGCAGCCGATTTGGTCGTAGCTAACGGAGATGTGTTAGCGGTCAATCAGTATTTGCTTCAGGAAAAGGACCGTCCCTCAATGACAAATAACAAAATTAATAAATACGAGCCTTCCCTATCTGGATTTGTCACTCTTTTAGGAGTAAAGCAACAATACGATGCTCTCTTACACCATACTGTCTTTTTTCCTGAACAATATGGAACAGAATTTAGAGATATTTTTGAACGCAAAGTGGCTCCCCTTCATCCAGCTATCTATATATGCTATTCTGGCTATAGTGAAGCTAGCCTTGCACCAATAGATGGAAGTAATCTATTTGTATTAGTAAACACACCGTATACAACAGATGACTGGGATTGGGAAGTGCAGAAGAAATCATACTCAAAGCATATCCTTGAGAATCTAAAGCATTACGGGATAGATATGGCTGAAAGAGCAATAGAGCAACGTGCATGGTATTCTCCTAATGAGCTTAGACAGGATACGTCGGCACACAGAGGGGCTATCTATGGTATATCCTCAAATTCAGTAAAGCAGACGTTTTTCCGACCTTCAAATCGATCCAATCTTGAAAATGTATGGTTCGTAGGAGGGACAACCCATCCTGGGGGTGGTACTCCTATGGTCACTTTATCAGGTCAATTAGTTGCCGAAAAAATTATGAAACAAGCTTAGTGCGTGTAAGACTCCTTATTATGATATGAGGAGTTTTTGTTTTTAACAGTGAATGTAGCCTTGAATCATGGAGAGCGTAAGGGTACAATGAAATTTGTCTGAGAGGGTAGGCCAAGAAAAGATGATTTATCGTAGCAAATAATAGTTTGAAATGATTTATAT
Organism: Bacillus horti; assembly: GCF_030813115.1. Taxonomy (NCBI): domain Bacteria; kingdom Bacillati; phylum Bacillota; class Bacilli; order Caryophanales; family Bacillaceae; genus Caldalkalibacillus; species Caldalkalibacillus horti. The sequence continues at coordinate 122,946 of NZ_JAUSTY010000014.1, forward strand.
AGTAAGAATGTGATAGAAGCTTAGGGGTGTATGATAGATGAAGAAAAATGGAATGTTCTTAATCATTGCACTAGTGATTATTGGAGTCGCTGGTTTAGCTATGGTAGAGGGCTATATTAAACCCAATATTGAGTCACAGGATCAAACGTATCAATTGGAGCAGGACAATCCAATGACACATGATTTTGAAGGGCTGTTAACCTTTAAAAGTCCATATATGGGGGATGCTTCAAACCTTATCAATTTGAATTATCGTTTGCCGATCATAAGTGAAAGAACGCATAAGCTCGATACGGATAATTTTTCGGCTAAAATTATATTCGAAGAAGAAAGCCGTTCATTTGATGCAGAATGGTTTAAACGTGTTCTGATCTACAATTCCACAGCCAACTTCGTACTCATAGATAATTTGCAGGAGCTTCAATTTAGCTTTGCTGATCTCACTTATACGGTTGAAAGAGAAGCCGTTGAGGGGTGGTATGGCGATGTAAATCTAAGCACTTTTCAGGATCTAGAGCAGTGGGAGATCCATGTTAGGAGCAAGCTTAATGATCAAGAGCTGGTAGATGAATTTGTGGAAAAAGTTATAGGTCCTGTTGATGCTTCATAAGCCCTTTATACTAGCTAGGTGAAAGTTTTGCGGAAAATTTAATGAAGAAAATGTTGAAAAAATGAGAAAATAGTCATATAATCGACATAGTTCTACAAAACCAGTAAGTGGTTACATTGTAGAGCTTAAGTACTAGACTTTCATATTGATATCTAAGAAAAAGGCAAAGCTATCGAAAGATGGTGACGCAAAGCTATGGGTCTAAGGTCGCAGAATGTGACTATGATTGCCAGGTTACCTTACGTGCTTCTTTGTGTTGACTTCATTGTGTATGGTTAGGAAACCCTAGCGCTTTTTTGCGTTAGGTTTTTTTTGCATTGTGCGTGCCCAGCAAGCCGTTAATTGCTAGTCGGTGGAAGTCCGATCTAAGTAAGAACCAAGTCGCTTAGTAGCTGACAGGCAACTGGTGGAGAAA